>CAMCHA010000078.1 GCA_945874515.1 Asaia bogorensis | reverse complement strand
GCAAAGCAACGCCGCATCGCACCGGCGCGGAGCGCCATCTGCAGCGTCTCTGGCCCCACAAAAGGTATTGCCGCGCCACCGCGCGCCTGCTGCGCGACAGCGCCCCGAAGCAAGGCAGCAAGGTCGGTTTCTTCCGGCTGCTCCAGCCCTTCACCGCGCGCAAAGGCCAAGTACACGCCGATCAGGCGATCCATTTCCTCCACATCCTCGGTCATCGCTGCGGCATCTTCGCGCGCCGCTTCCGGCAGCATGGCAAGCCCAAGCCGAAGCCGCGTGAGCGGCGTGCGCAAATCATGGCTGATACCGGCCAGCATTTCCGTCCGGCTATCCACGAAGCGGCGAATGCGCTCCTCCATGCGGTTGAAGGCCGTCGCGGCTTGGCGCACTTCGGCTGCTCCTTCCGGTTTCATTGGGCCCACCGTGCGGCCCATACCAAAAGCCTCAGCGGCAGCCGAGATTTTGCGCAGCGCGCGTACTTGGTTGCGCATGAAAATCGCCGCCACCAGGAATAGCAGCAAGGAAGACCCGACGACCCAGATAACAAAAAGATAGATCGTTCCGCTGAACAGGCGCTTGCGCGCAACCTCCACATGCAAGACGCCATCGGGCATCTGCACGCGAATGATCACGCTGCGCGGATCGCTTTGCCAATCCGCATCAAAGGGCAGGCGCACACGTTCCTGCATGGCCGCTGCCAAATCTTCCTCAAGCGGCAGCAGGGGCATGGCAGCGGGGCGCGCACCGGTTGTGGCAAGCTGCGCTCCAGCTTCATAAGCAAGGGACAGATCAAGCCGCCAGGCAGCTTCGCGGAAAATCCAGGCGCGGTCATGCTCTTCAGTTTCGCGTTCCAGCAGGCCCACCACCATGGCAACATCGCCAGCCACACCTGCAGCCAGGCGGCGCGAAATCACATCCAAATGACTGCCGTAGAAAACCTGCAAGGCGATCGCTTGCAACAACAGCAGCGGCACCAGAATGATCAGCAGCGAACGCCCCAAAAGCCCGCGCGGCACCAGCCGGCGCAAGCCCCGGCCTGACGGTGTCACGGCCCTGGCCTCAAGACATAGCCGCGATGGCGAATGGTCTGAATGAAGCGCGGCTCCCGCGGGTCAGGTTCCACCTTACGGCGCAGCCTGGTCACCTGCACATCAATCGCGCGTTCGCCAGCATCGGGCGTGCCAAGCGCTTCGCCAATATCCTCGCGGCTCAGAATTTCGCCGGCGCGCCGGGCAAGGGATTGCATCAAGGCGGCCTCTCCGCCCGTCAGGCGAATAATGCCATCCGGCCCGCGCAATTCGGCGCGTTCAATGTCAAACCAGCGATTGCCGATCTGCATGGGCGCCAGGCTTTGCGGCGCGGTGGGCGCTGGCGCGGCGCGGCGCAGAATGGTGCGCATGCGCAAGGCCAATTCACGCGGATCAAAGGGCTTCGCCAAATAATCATCCACGCCCTGTTCCAGCCCCGCGATCCGATCATCCGGCGCGCCATTGGCGGTCAGCATCAGGATGGGCACTTCCTGCCCTTCAGCACGAAGCGCGGCGGTCAGTTGCAGCCCTGTCTCGCCGGGCATCATCACATCCAGCACCAGAAGGTCGAACGCCATATCCGCCAAGGCCGCCCGCGCCGTGGCGGCATTTTCGGCGGTGCTGACGCGAAAACCCTGTTCGGTCAGAAAGCGCTGCAACAACGCCCGCAGCCGCGCATCATCATCCACCACCAGAATATGCGCGGGGTCTTCCTGGCCGCTCATCGCCTGCTGCCCTCAGCTTCCTGCCCTTCCAACCGCGCAAGGCTTGCTTGCGCATCTTCCCCCATCAGCCCGCGCATGACACGGCGAAAGCCATCCACCGCCACGGGGCCTGCTTCGCGATAGGCGCGCATCACCGTCTCTCGCTGGCGTTCAAAAAGGCGGCGCTCCAAAGCCATGCCCTTATCGGTCAGTGTCAGGCGCCTTTGCCGCCGGTCGCTCTCACCTGGCGCCTGCACCACATAGCCATCGCTCATCAGCGGTTGCAGCACGCGCCCCAGGCTTTGCTTGGTAATGCCCAGAATCCCCAGCAATTCGCCAACCGTGATCCCAGGCCGCCGCCCCACAAAATGCAGCACGCGATGATGCGCCCGCCCCATATCGAGCGTCGCCAGAATTTCATCCGCGCCGGCGGTGAAATCGCGGTAGCCAAAAAACAGCAAATCCTGGGCAAGGCGGAGTTCTTCTTCCCGCAGGAACAACAGATTGCGCCCGGCGGGCAGGGCGCGCGCCTCGGCCATTTCCGCAATATTGGTGCTGCCCCGTGTCGGCATTGCCCGCATCCCCATTTGGACAGGAGTATTGACGCATTCGCCGGCCCTGTCCAACCCGAAAGGCGCGACACGCAAGCGCTTTGCAAGGCAGCAACCGCCTCTCTATATGCCCCCTGACGTATTCGCCGGAGAAACAACCATGATCAGTCGCCGCCCCCTACTGGCCGCCGCCATGCTCGCCGCCCCTTCCATCACCCGCGCCCAGGGCGGATGGCCGGCACGCCCGGTGCGGATGATTGTGCCATGGCCCCCCGGCGGGTCCACCGATGTGCTGGTACGCATTTATTGCGAATTGATGCAGCCAATCCTGGGGCAGAATTTCATCATCGAAAACCGCCCCGGTGCCGGCGGAAATATCGGCATTGATGCCATGACCAAGGCCACGCCCGATGGCTATACCATGAGCATCGCTTCCGTCGGGCATTTGGTGATCAACAACTTCCTTTATGCCCGGCTGCCCTATGACCCGGTACGGGATTTGGTGCCGGTCGGCATCGCCTGGGATTTGCCCAATGTTGTGGTGGTCTCCTCGCAGCATAATCCATCGCGGAGCCTCGCGGATTTCACTGGCTGGGTGCGCGCCAAGCGGGGCGGCTTTACCTATGGCTCGCCCGGCGTTGGCACCACGGGGCATTTGACCGGCGCGCTTTTCGCTGGGCGCGTCAATGTGGAAGGCACCCATGTGCCCTTCCGTGGTGCGGCGCAGATCATCCCCGCCATGCTTTCGGGTGATCTAGACTCTGCCTTGGACAACCTGGCTTCCTATGTGCCTGTCATTCAGGAAGGGCGCATGCGCGCCCTTGCGGTCACGTCCGCCACACGTTGGCCGACCATGCCGGATGTGCCCACCATGGCGGAAGCAGGTGTGCCGGATTTCGTCGTTTCCTCCTGGCAGGGCTTTGTCTTCCCGGCTGGCTCTCCGCGCATCGCCATAGAACGGGTCAGCGCGGCTCTTCGCCGCATTGTCGCCGACCCAACTGTCAAGGAACGCTTCATCCGCGTCGGCGCCGAGGCCGTCTGGTCTTCCCCGGAAGACATGATTGCCCGCGCGCAGCGTGAACGCCCCATGTGGCAGGAAGCGGTGCGGGTTTCCGGCGCCAGGCTGGAATAGCGGCCTGTGACCCCTGCAACCGCCTGGGGCAACGCGCTTTTCATTGACCATGCCATTCTGCGCTTGGGCTGGCGCAATTGGGGCGTGGTGGCGCCGGGGCGGCTTTACCGATGCAACCACCCGCTGCCCTGGCAATTGCGGCTGGCAGCGCGGCGCCATGGTATCCGCACCCTTATCAACCTGCGCGGCCATCGCACCGATTGCGGCGCCGATGCGCTCAGCCGGGCCGAAGCCGCACGGCTTGGCCTGACCCATATAGATGCGCCTTTTGAAAGCCGCGGCGCGCCGCATAAGGACCGTATCCTGCGCCTGGCTGGGATTTTCCAGGAAATTGAGGAACCAGCGCTGATCCATTGCAAATCGGGCGCTGATCGCACTGGACTTGCGGCCGGTATCTGGCTTTTGCTGCAAGGCCGCCCCGTACAGGAAGCACTTGCCCAGCTTTCGCTCCGCCACGGCCATGTCGCTGCAGCGCGCACCGGCATTCTGGACGCTTTCTTCAAAACCTTCGCCGCCTTCCAGCACGACAATCCAGGTATCCCCTTCCTGGATTGGGTGCGCGATACCTATTCCGAAGCTGCTTTGCGGGAGAGTTTTTCCAGCAACGCATGGGCGGATCGGCTGGTGGATCAGGTGCTGCGGCGAGAATGATCTGGGCAGGCCCGCCTTGATTTCGCCCCTTTTTGCTTCGCACCATTTCAATGAAATCAGATGTTTGCGATGAAACATGCAGAAACAAGGCTTGAATCGCTTTTGTCAGACCGTCATGAGAAAGTAACACTGGGTTGATAAGAGTTGCGCTCCCCGCGCGGCTTTCAGACCAGAAATGAAGGATGCGATGGACGGTTTTATTCCCGCGGAACATGGTCGGCGCAAGACGCTCAAGGCACCCATCGGGTGCGTGGGCGATGGGCTGCACACTGGCTGCCGGATGTCCCTTACGCTGCACCCGGCCGCGGCTGGTGCCGGCATCCAGTTCCGCCGCACCGATCTTGGCGTTGATATCCCTGCCCGCTTCGATTTCGTAGCTGATACGCGGCTTTGCACCGCCATCGCCCATCCGAATGCGCCGGAAGCACGCATCGGTACCATTGAACATGTCATGGCCGCGCTGGCCGGCGCCGGCATTGATGACGCTATCATTGAAGTGGATGGGCCGGAAATCCCCATTCTGGATGGTTCCGCAGCGCCCTTCCTGTTCCTGATTGACTGCGCCGGCATCGCAACCAGCGCAGCACCACGCCAGATCATTGAAGTGCTGCGCCCGGTCCGCGTGGAAGATGGCAACGGCGCCTTTGCCGAATTGCACCCCAATACCGAAACCGCCTTCGATGCGGCTTTGGACATTGATTTCCCCAATACCGCCATTGGCCAGCAATCCCTGGCGCTCCGTATCACGCCCGAGACCTTCCGGGGGGCGCTGGCCGATTCACGTACCTTCACCCTAGCGGAGGAGGTGGAGCGGCTGCGTCAAGAAGGCCTGGCCCTGGGCGGTAGCCTGGAAAACGCCGTGGTGGTGGATGGCCCGGCCATTCTGAACCCCGGCGGACTCCGCCATGCCGATGAATTTGTCCGTCACAAGCTGCTGGATGTGGTGGGGGACCTGGCCCTGGCCGGCGCGCCGCTCCGCGCCCGCTTCAGGGGCAATCGTTCGGGACATGCGCTGAACAATCAGCTTCTCCGCGCCCTTTTCGCCGATAAAGACGCTTGGCGGTGGGTTGGTGGCGCCTCTGCGCCCGCCCATGCCGCCACCGCGCGGGCCAAGCAAAAAGTCGCAGCCTTCGCCTGATACCCGGCCTCTGCGCCAAGGCGATTTCACCCGCGGCCAATCTGCCCTATATCAACCGTATCCTTCTGTTGATCCGGGAATCATGCGCCGTTTCCTACCTATAGCCCTACTCCTAGCCCTGGCGGCTTGTGGCAGTTCAACGCCGCAGCAAACCACCGGCGCGGACCCCTCGCTCACGCGGCGCGTCACCGCCAATGCAGCCGATGAGGAACCGCAAATTCTCTATGCGCTTGGCATGCGGAACCTGCGTGAGCGCAATTACGCCCGCGCGGTGGAATACTTCGATGCCATTGAACGTGAGCATCCCTATTCCGCCTGGTCTACCAGCGCAAAGCTGATGGCGGCCTATACCGAATATCTGCGCAATCGCTACACGGAAGCCATTGGCGCGCTTGATCGCTTCATTCAACTTCACCCATCACATCGCGACATCGCCTACGCCTATTACCTGCGCGCACTGTCCCAGTATGAACAAATCAACGATGCGCAGCGTGACCAGCGCCAGACCACCATCGCCATTGCATCCTTGCAGGAAGTCATCAACCGCTTCCCCGATAGCGCCTATGCCCGCGATGCGCGGCTGAAGATTGACCTGGGCAGAGACCATCTGGCCGGAAAGGAAATGAGCGTGGGGCGCTTCTATCAGCGCCAAGGGCTGTATCAGGCTGCCATTGGCCGCTATCGCCGCGTGGTGGAGGATTTCCAGACCACCAATCACGCACCCGAAGCTTTGCATCGGATGGTGGAAATCTACCTCAATCTCGGCCTGACAGAAGAAGCGCGCCGCAACGCCGCCGTGCTTGGCTATAACTACCCCGGCAGCGATTGGTACGCCGACAGCTACGCGCTGCTGGTTTCCGCCGGCGCCGAAGCCCGTGGTGAGCGTCCCGGCTTTGTAAGCCGGATGCTGAACAAGATCTTTTGAGCCCGGGGCGGCGCGCCGATGCTCGCCTCTCTGGCCATTCGCGATGTGGTGCTGATTGAAAAGCTCGACCTGAGCTTCGATGCCGGGCTGGCAGTGCTCACCGGCGAAACCGGCGCCGGCAAATCCATTTTGCTGGATAGCTTGGGCCTTGCCCTTGGTCATCGCGCAGAAGCCGGGTTGGTGCGCGCGGGGCAAGCACAGGCAAGTGTCGCCGCCGCCTTTCTGCCAAGCCCCGATCACCCCTGTTTCGACATCCTGCGCGACCAAGGCATCAACGCCGAGGATGAACTGGTGCTACGCCGCGTGCTGCAAGCCGATGGCAAGTCGCGCGCCTTCATCAATGACCAGCCCGTCAGTGTTGCCTTGCTCAAACGTCTGGGCGCGACACTGGTAGAAGTGCAAGGCCAGCATGAACAAGTGGGCCTTGCGGACCCCGCCACACATGCCGGGCTGCTGGATGCTTTCGGCGCTTTGGACGGCGAACGCAGTACCACCGCCAGCGCCTGGGCCGCCTGGCGCGACGCCACTCGGCGCCTAGCCGCCGCGCGCGAGGCAATCGCCAGCGCACAGCGCGAAGAAGAATGGCTGCGCCACGCCGTTGGCGAATTGACCGACCTTGCCCCGGAAGAAGGCGAAGAAGATGCACTCGCCGCCGAACGCCAAAAGCTGCAACAGGGCGAACGCCGCGCCGAGGCCATCGCCACCGCCCTTGGAGAACTCACGCCGCGCGACCGCCGCGCAGCCTCCCCCAACCGCGCACTCCGCGAAGCGGCCCGCGCTCTGGAGCGCCTGCCGCCGCCCAATGAAGAAGCGCAACCCGCCATCCAGGCGCTCGCCGCCGCGCAGGATGCCTTGAGCGAGGCAGAAACCCTGCTCACGCGCCTCATGAACGAAGCCGGCCCCGATCCGCGCCGGCTGGAACAGGTGGAAGAACGGCTATTCGCGCTGCGCGCCGGCGGGCGCAAACACAGCGTGCCGGTTTCCGAACTTGCAAGCTTGCTCGGCAGGCTACGCGCTCGGCTGGAAGCGCTTGATGCCGGCGCGGGCGAAGTCGCCACACTTGAAGCCGCTGAAGCAAAAGCACGCAGCAGCTACATCGCTGCAGCCGGCAAGCTTTCCGCCATACGACGCAAATCCGCCGCCGAGCTTGAAAAAGCGCTGGCCGACGAACTGCCGCCGCTGAAACTAGACCGTGCGCGGCTGGTGATAGACATCACGGCGCGCGACGAAAACGCCTGGGGTGCGGATGGGCAGGATCGCGTTAGCTTCCTGGTCGCGACCAACCCAGGGCAAACGCCAGGACCACTCGCGAAAATCGCCTCGGGCGGGGAGCTTTCGCGCCTTATGCTCGCACTCAAAGTCGTATTGTCACGCGGCTCGCCCGTGCCAACCCTGATCTTTGACGAGGTAGACAGTGGCATCGGTGGCGCCACCGCCGCCGCGGTCGGCGAACGCCTGGCGCGCGTTGCAGACCGCGTGCAAGTGCTGGTGGTGACCCATAGCCCGCAAGTCGCGGCGCGCGGCACACGGCATTTCCGCGTGGCAAAACAAGTGAAAGGGCAGCGCGCGGAAACGCGGGTGGAAATCCTCGATCAGGCGGAAAGATACGAAGAACTCGCGCGCATGCTGGCCGGGGAAAAAGTGACCGAGGCAGCGCGGGCGGCGGCGCGGAGCCTTTTGGAGGGTAAAGAGTGAGGATTGAAGAAAGGGCGGGGAAGAGAACTCCCCCGCACCCCCTCCTTTTTTTATCATTCCGCCCTCGCATGAGGGGCGCGGCATGAAGGCGCCTGCCATACAAAATCTCACTGAACTCGATGCAGCCATCGAACTTGCAGAGCTCGCGCGCGATATCGCGCGGCATGACCGCCTCTATCACAGCAAAGACCAGCCGGAGATCACAGACGCGGAATATGACGCGCTGGTGGCGCGCAACCGCGCGCTTGAGGCGCGCTTCCCGCACCTGATCCGCAGCGACAGCCCATCACGGCGCGTCGGCGCACCAGTCGCGGAAGGCTTCGCCAAATCCCGCCATGGTGAGCCAATGCTCAGCCTGGATAATGTCTTTTCACCCGAAGAATTCAGCGATTTCTGCAAACGTATCCGCCGCTTTCTGGGGCTGACTGAAGCCGAGGCGCTGGCTTTTGTGGGCGAACCCAAGATTGATGGGCTTTCCATCAACCTGCTCTACGAGAACGGCGTCTTCATCAAAGGTGCCACGCGCGGCGATGGCGCAGAAGGCGAAGATGTCACCGCTAACTTGCTGACCATCCCATCCCTGCCACGCCACCTGAAGCCACCCTTTCCCGCCAGCATCGAAATTCGCGGCGAAGTCTTCATGGAAAAGGCGGATTTCCTTGCCTTCCGCACTACACAGGAAGCAGCCGCCGAAGCCCGCGAAGCGCGCCGCGCCGCGGGTGAGAAATTGGGCGAGGCGATTGTTATCCCCGCCAATCCGCGCAACGCCGCCGCCGGTTCCGTGCGCCAGCTTGATGCACGCATC
>CAMCHA010000077.1 GCA_945874515.1 Asaia bogorensis | reverse complement strand
TAGGCAGGAACAACCATGGGTGCTGTGCGCGCACCCGCATCACGCGGCAAAGCCATTGCAGCGGCCAGCATGACAAGCCCAAGAACAGCCAGGGTCAGGAATAGCGCCGGCGCGCCGCCCGCAGCATCGCCATAGGCCCAGGCAACAAGGTTCACCCCCAGCGGGGCCGCGACAAAACCCATGGCGAATTTCAGCCCAAAGGCAAGCCCGCGCCGCTTGCCCGATGAGTAGCGCGCCAGCAACAGGTTTTCGACCGGTGCCGAAAAATCGAACATAAAGCCGATGAACACAGCAATCAGCAGTACCCAAACGCCGCCAAGCCAAGCCGCCACCAGCATGAGCGGCAGTTTCACCAGGAAGGTCGCGACATATAGCGTCTTCATCGGCATCTGATCCGCGAGTCGCCCGCCAATCAATTGCCCCGCGCTGCCCATCAACATGGTCGCACCCACAATCAGGCCAAGCTGCGCTGGCCGAGCAGAATCAAGCAGCAGCATGTCACTCAGCCATTTGGGCAGCGCGGTGGCATAGGCAGTATAGGCAATGGAGCCCAGCATGAAGGTGATGGCGAGCACAATCAGCACGCCCCAGGGAATGCGCGCCGCCTCTGCCGCGACATGCTGCGCCGTATCCTGACCTGGCTGATAATTGCTGGCGGCAACACGACCTGTGAGCAGGCAGAATAGCAGCGCCAAGCCCGCTATGATGGTGACAATGCCCGGCAAGATCATCGCCATGCGCCAACCAGCAACCTCAGCAAGACCGCCGGCAATCACGGCAGCGCAGGCAACGCCGATACTGCCCGCGATGCCTAGAATGCCCATCAGCCGACCGCGCGCATCGGGCGGTGACGCCATGGAAACCCAAGCCAGCGCGACGGGGTGATAAATGGCGCCGAAACTGCCAAGCAGCGCAAGTGCGAGGCCCATCTCCGCACTATCGGCGACACGCCCTGCGATGATGGAAGCCAGACCAATGCCCAGAAAAAATACTGTCATCATGCGCGCATGGCCGAAGCGATCCGCAAGCCAGCCGGCCAGCGGCGCGCCAACCCCGATCATGGCGGCACCAAGGCTCCAGAGCGCGATGATTTCCGCATAGGGCCTTTGCCAGACGCCTTCCAAAATCACCGCCAGCGTCAGGAAAAGCCCGGTCAGCACATGATGCAGAAAATGCCCGACCGAGGCGAAGCTGATGATCAGGCGTTGCGCCGGCTGCATCACGCACCCACCACGCGGGTGCGGGTACGAAGTGTGACGAATTCCTCAGCTGCCGTTGGATGAATGCCGATGGTGCGATCAAAATCCTGTTTTGTGGCGCCCATCACCACGGCAATGCCGATGCCTTGCATCATCTCACCCGCGTCTTCGCCGATCATATGCGCGCCGAGGATTTTTTGCGTGCGTTGGCAGACCACGAGCTTCATGAGCGTCTTGCGGCCTTCGCGCTTGCTGATGGTGTGCCGCATGGGGGTGAAGCGCGTGACGTAGATATCAGCGGGGCCGCGCTTGGCCGCTTCTTCTTCCGTGATGCCCACCGTGCCGATGGGCGGGTTCATGAAAACTGCAGTCGGCACGTTTTCATAGCTGACGCGGCGCGGGTTATTGCCGAACAGCGTATCGGCAAGCGCGTGACCAATGGCGGTTGCCATAGGGGTCAGGTTCACCCGGTCCAGCACATCGCCAATCGCATAGATATGCCGCTGGCTGGTGGCGTGGTTGTCATCCACCGCGATCACGCCATTGGCACCCAGCCGCACGCCAGCGAGTCCAAGGCCCAGCCCCTCGGTCGCGGGCTTGCGTCCGGTGCAGAAAAACACCGCGTCGAAAACTTGCGTCGTTCCATCGGAAAGATGCAGCACACGCTCCGCGCCGCGCGCTTCAATGCGCGTGGGGCTGACGCCGGCATGGCAGGCGATGCCCTGTGCAACCAAGGCTTCAGCGGCAGCGCTGCGAATATCCTCATCAAAGCCCCGCAGCGGCAGCGGCGCGCGATGCACCAGCGTAACCTCGGCGCCAAGGCCCTTCAGGATGCAGGCAAACTCCACCGCGATATAGCCAGCGCCCAGCACCGCGACGCGCTTGGGCAAGGCTTTCAGGGTGAAAAGATCATCGGAAATCAGCCCAAGCTCCGCACCTGGAATATCAAGCCGCGTCGCGACACCACCAACCGCGATGATGATGCGCTCTGCCGTCACGCGCTTGCCGCCGACATCAAGTGTATGCGCATCCAGGAAGGTGGCGCGCGCATCGAAGGAAGTCACACCTGCATTGCCCAGCAAGCGGCCATAAATCCCCGAAAGCCGCGCCACTTCCGCATCCCGTGCCGCCGCCAGCTTCGCCCAATCATGCCCGTGATTTTCGAACGACCACCCGAAAGCCGCCGCATCTTCCGCCCAGGCGCCATATTCAGCCGCATTCACCATGATCTTCTTCGGCACGCAGCCGACATTCACACAGGTGCCGCCCCAGAAGCGTTCTTCCGCAACGCCAACCCGCGCCCCATGACCGGCGGCAATACGCGCGGAGCGCACCCCACCAGAACCGCCACCAATCACGAAAAGATCAAAATCATAAGCCATGGAAACCTCAGGGAAACCGGTCAGACGGGACGTTTCGGGACAACAACGCGCACGGTGAAAATCTGCACCGGCTCATCATTCTGGTTGAAGGTTGTGTTGCGCATCAGCGCGCTACCGCGATCCGGCCGAGAGCGTGATGGCGCCACTTCAAGCACCTCAATCTCCACGCGTAGCGTATCGCCGGGGTAAACCGGCTTGGTCCATTGCAGCTCACCGCCGCCGCCGACAATGCCGCCGGAAATGCCGCCAATAGCCTGCACAACCATGCGCATGGTCATGCCGGCAGTGTGCCAACCACTCGCGGCCAGCCGCCCAAAAAGCGGATGCGCGGCACCCGCTTCTTCATCCATATGGAAGGGCTGAGGGTCATAAAGCGCGGCGAAGCGTTTGACTTCCTCGGCCTCAACCATCACCGAGCCCGCGGTAAAGCGCCGGCCCGGGAATAGGTCCTCTAGGAAAATCGCCCCACTCACGTGCCGATACCACCAAGGGCGAGGTATTTCACTTCAAGATATTCCTCGATCCCCATATGGCTGCCCTCGCGCCCAAGGCCGGATTGCTTGAAGCCACCAAAGGGCACTTCGGCGGTGGAAATGATCCCCTCATTGATGCCGATAATGCCGTATTCCAAAGCCTCGGCCACGCGGAAGATGCGCCCAACATCGCGCGCATAGAAATAAGATGCCAGGCCGAATTCCGTATCATTGGCCATCTGGATGGCTTCTTCTTCGGTCTTGAAGCGGAACAAAGGCGCCACCGGGCCGAAGGTCTCTTCCCTGAAAATCTTGGCGCTGCGCGGCACATTCGAAAGTATCGTCGGTTCGAAGAAATTGCCGCCGCGCGCATGGCGCTTGCCGCCCGTGACAAGCGTGGCGCCTTGCGCCAGCGCATCGGCAATATGTTCTTCCACCTTGGCCACCGCATCGGCATTGATCAGCGGGCCTTGCGTGACGCCAGGTTCCATGCCGGGGCCAACCTTCAACCCTTCAACCGCTATCTTCAGCTTGGCGGCAAAGGCTTCAAACACGCTATCCTGCACCAGGATACGATTGGCGCAGACGCAGGTCTGCCCCGCATTGCGGTATTTGGAGGCCATGGCACCCAGCACCGCCGCATCCAGATCAGCATCATCAAACACAATGAAGGGCGCATTGCCGCCCAATTCCATCGAGGTCTTCTTGATTGTCGCGGCGCATTGCGCGAGCAGCACACGCCCGACTTCCGTTGAACCCGTGAAAGATAGCTTGCGGATGATCGGGTTGCTGGTGAGTTCCTTGCCCGTTTCACCCGAAGGCCCGGTGATCACATTGCAGACGCCGGAAAGCATGCCGGCACGTTCCGCCAATACCGCCAAAGCCAGCGCGGAAAAAGGTGTTTGGGATGCAGGGCGGATCACGCCAGTGCAGCCCGCCGCCCAACCCGGCCCCGCCTTGCGCGTGATCATGGCCGCAGGGAAGTTCCACGGCGTGATGGCAGCAAAAACGCCAATTGGTTCCTTGGTCACCAGAATGCGGCGGCCCTTGGCGTTTTGGGGAATCGTCTCGCCCTGCACGCGACGGCCTTCATCGGCGAACCATTCAATGAAGGATGCGGCATAGACAATTTCACCCTTCGCTTCAGCGAGCGGTTTGCCTTGTTCCGCGGTCATGATCGCGGCCAGATCATCGGAATTTTCATGCATCAGCGCGGCGATCTTATGCAGAATCACGGCGCGATCTTTGGCGAGCATGGCGCGCCAGGCCGGCCAGGCTGCATTGGCGGCTTCAATGGCGCGGCGGGTTTCCGCCTGGCCCATGGCCGGCACTTCGCCAATTACTTCCCCGCTAGCAGGGTTACGCACGGCAATGGTCTTGCCGCTATCCGCCTGCACCCAGGCGCCGGCGATGAAATTCGCCTGACGGAACAGGGCCGGGTCCTTCAGCGGCAGTTTCGTGGTGGCGTCGAGCATGGGAGTCCTCCTGGGCTTTATGCCAGAATAAGCCGAAACGGTGGCTTTTCCCAAACCTTTCACCGGCGGGCTTGCCTTCGCGCCCGGGCGGGCCATGATCGCCCCCAAGAAAGCCACAGGAACGCCCATCATGAATGCCACCCATAACCCTGGCCTGAAAAGCTGGGTCGCTTCCGCCAATCAGCCGGGGCAGGATTTCCCGATCCAGAACTTGCCATTCGGCGTCTTCAGCCGTGCCGGGGAAGCACCACGCGGCGGGGTCGCGATTGGCGGGATGATTCTGGATATCCGCGCCGCAATCAGCACTGGCCAGCTTTCCGGTGCCGCAGCGGAAGCTGCCGCAGGGCCAAGCCTGAATGCGCTGATGGCTTTGGGCAGGGGCGCTTCTGCTGCTTTGCGGGCGCAGCTTTCCGCGCTGCTGGCGGCGGGTTCATCGGCTGAAACCTTGGCCGCGCGCATCCTGGTGCCGATGGCCGAAGCACAAATGCACATGCCCGCCACGGTCGCGAATTTCTCCGATTTTATGGCGAGCTATGATCACTGCGCGCGGCTTGGCGTGCGGCGTGATCCGAAGAACCCCCTGCCCCAGGCCTTCCGGCATTTGCCGGTGGCCTATCATTCGCGCGCCAGTTCCGTGCGTGTGAGTGGCGAGGATGTGACCCGCCCGCATGGCCAATGGGCGCGCAGCGATGGCGAGGTACGCTTCGCCCCGTCGGAAGCGATGGATTATGAATTGGAATTGGCGATCTGGATTGCGGGGGAGAATAAGCTCGGCACGCCCGTGACCATGGCGGCAGCACCGCAGCGCATTTTTGGCTTTGGGCTTTTGAATGATTGGTCAGCACGCGATATCCAGCGCTGGGAAATGCCGCCGCTAGGACCGTTCTTGGCGAAAAGCGTTTCTACCTCGGTCTCGCCCTGGGTAATCACAGCGGAAGCGCTGGAACCCTTCGCACTAGCGGCACCAGCGATTGATCCGCCTCCCCTGCCTTATCTGGATAGCGCCTGGAACCGCGCGGCTGGGGCGCTGGGGGTGCGGATGCAAGCTTTGCTGGCAACCACCAAGATGCGCGCGGAAGGCGCCGCGCCCGCGCTTCTGACCGATACGGATTTCGCCCGCATGTATTGGACCGCGGCACAAATGGTGGCGCATCACGGCACCAATGGCTGCAATATACTGCCCGGCGATTTGCTCGGCAGCGGCACTGTTTCCGGGCCGGAGGCTACCGCCGCCGCTTGTCTTGCCGAACTTGGCCTTACCGGCCCCATCACGCTGCCCAATGGCGAGACGCGTCGTTGGTTGCAGGATGGAGATGAGGTGATTTTTCGCGCCCGCGCTGAAGCGCCCGGCGCCGTTTCCATTGGCTTTGGTGAGTGTCGAGGCGCTATCGCGCCCGCCATTGCCTGGCCTGTTTGATCATACAAGAAGGAGAATACCCATGGCCCGTCGCATCGTTGATATATCCGTTGCACTCCGTGCCGGCATCATCAGTGACCCGCCGCACGCGCTGCCCAAGATTGAATATCTGGATCACCATATGACCGCGCCTGGGATGGCGCAGGATTTCGGCATTAGCGTGGATCAATTGCCAGAAGGCGAATATGCGGCGATTGAGCGCGTACAGATCAGCACCCATAACGGCACGCATATTGACGCGCCCTATCATTATTTCAGTCGCATGAATGAAAGGCTGGTGCCGGGTGGGGAGCCTTCCTGGCGCATTGATGAAGTGCCGCTCGATTGGTGCATCCAGCCCGGCGTGAAGCTCGATTTCCGGCATTTTGATCATGGCTATGTCGCCACAGTCGCGGATGTGCAGGCGGAATTGAAGCACATTGGCCATACGCTGAAGCCGCTTGAAATCGTGGTAGTGAATACCGCCGCCGGCGCGCGGTATGGAGAAGATGACTATATCCATTCCGGCTGCGGCATGGGCAAGGAAGCAACGCTTTGGCTGCTGGAACAGGGCGTGCGCGTGACGGGTACGGATGGTTGGTCCTGGGATGCGCCGTTCTCACTAACCAAAAAGAAGGTCGCAGCTACCGGCGATGTGTCACTGATCTGGGAAGGCCATCGCGCGGGGCGTGAGATTGGCTATTGCCACATCGAAAAACTCTCCAACCTGGATAAGCTGCCGCCCAGCGGCTTCACGATTTCCTGCCTGCCCGTGAAAGTCTATCGTGGCTCCGCGGGCTGGACCCGCGCTGTTGCGATTTTTGAAGAATAAGGGGGAAGCCATGGCACGCCGTTTCATTGATATCTCAGTCGCACTCAAGGGCGGTATCGCTTCAGACCCGCCACATATGCTGCCTGAAATTGAGTATCACGATCACCAGATGACCGCGCCGCGCCTGGCGCAAGAATTCGGCATCAGCGTGGATCAATTGCCCGAAGGCCAATTCGCCGCGCGCGAAGTGGTGCGCATCACGACGCATAGCGGGACACATCTTGATTCGCCCTATCACTTCTTCAGCCGCATGAATGAAAGAACCGTTCCGGGCGGGGAGCCTTCCTGGCGCATTGATGAAGTGCCTTTGGATTGGTGTTTTCAGCCTGGCGTGAAGCTCGATTTTCGGCATTTTCCGGATGGCTACGTCGCCACGACGGAAGATGTGCAGGCGGAGCTTAAGCGCATCGGCCATGTGCTGAAACCGCTTGAAATTGTCGTGGTGAATACCCGCGCCGCCAGCCGTTACGGGCAGGATGATTTCATCCATAGCGGCTGCGGTGTCGGCAAGGCCGCGACGCTTTGGATGCTGGAACAGGGCGTGCGCGTGACGGGGATTGATGGCTGGTCCTGGGATGCGCCGTTTTCACTGACAAAGAAGAAGGTGCAGGAAACCGGTGATGCGTCACTGATCTGGGAAGGCCATCGCGCGGGGCGTGAGATTGGCTATTGCCACATGGAAAAACTAACCAATCTGGAAAGCCTGCCGCCGGATGGCTTCATGATTTCCTGCTTCCCCGTGAAGGTGCATCGCGGTTCCGCCGGCTGGACACGCGCCGTTGCGATCATTGAGGAATGATGCAGCGCCTTCTGTTTGTTGCGCTATTGTTGATTCCGTCTGCCGCAAAAGCGTTGCGCGCTATTCCACCGTGACGCTTTTCGCGAGGTTACGCGGCTGATCCACATCCGTACCCTTCAAAACCGCAACATGATAAGCGAGGAACTGCACGGAAATGGTATGCAGAATGGGTGCAGCAAAGGCCGACACGCGCGGCAGCACCACAATGCGTTCCGCAAAGCCGCGCAGCTTTTCCGCCCCCAGATCATCGGTGAAGGCCATGACACGCCCACCGCGTGCGGCGGCTTCCTGAAGATTAGACGCGGTTTTTTCGAATAGAGGGCCTGAGGGGCAAAGCGCGATTACCGGCACGGCGGGATCAATCAACGCAATCGGGCCATGCTTCATTTCGCCCGCCGCGTAACCTTCCGCATGGATATAGGAAAGCTCCTTCAATTTCAGTGCGCCTTCAAGCGCCACGGGAAATAGCGCGCCGCGCCCAAGGAACAGCACATCACGCGCCTTGGCCACTTCCACTGCCATCGCGCGAATTTCGTCATCGCGTTCGAGCACTGCGGCAGCGTTGGAAGGCACCTCCAACAATGCCGCAGTCAATTCCGCTTCCTGTTCGGCGGTGATGGTGCCGCGGGCGCGGCCAAACCCGATCGCCAGGCATGCCAGCACCGCAAGCTGGGCAATCAGCGATTTGGTTGAAGCAACCGCGATTTCTGGTCCCGCGACGGTGATCACCGCAGCATCACTTTCGCGCGCCATGGTACTTTCCGGCACATTCACAATGGAAAGGATGCGCTGGCCGCGCTGCTTCAAAAGCCGAAGAGCTGCGAGATTATCGGCGGTCTCGCCACTTTGGCTTAGAAGCAGCGCGCCACCCCCCTCCGGCAAGGGCGGGTCGCGGTAGCGCAATTCACTGGCGACATCGGCGTCCACGGGCAGACGCGCCAATTCCTCAATCCAATAACGCCCGACCAAACCCGCCAAATAGGCACTGCCGCAAGCAGTCATGGTCAGGCGCGGCACGGTGACGGGATTGAAAGGTAATTCCGGCAATACAACGCGCCGCTGCGCCGGGTCCAGATATTGCGTCAGCGTATC
>CAMCHA010000076.1 GCA_945874515.1 Asaia bogorensis | reverse complement strand
TCTGGCAATCCATCGCCACCACCATCATGCCGGCTTTCGTGCTGGGCACGGGCGTTGCCTCGGTGCTGATGCGCCATACGCGCGCGGCGATGCTGACAGCGCTGTCGCAGGATTATGTGCGCACGGCCCGCGCCAAAGGCCTGCGAGAGCGCGTGGTGGTCTGGAAACACGCGCTGAGGAATGCTCTGATCCCGGTGGTGACCTTGGGCGCGATTGAATTTGGCCGGCTGCTGGCAGGCGCCGTGCTCACCGAACAGGTCTTCACCATTCCGGGCTTTGGCAAGCTGATTGTGGATGCGGTGTTCAATCGCGATTACCCGGTGGTGCAGGGCGTGGTGCTGGCAACCGCCTTGATTTTCGTGCTGCTCTCACTGGTGGCTGATCTGCTTTACATGGCCATCAATCCAAGGCTGCGTCAGGCATGAACGTGCCTGCCATCAGCATGGGTGAAAGCCCCGCGCGCCGTGCGCTGAAGCGGTTTTTCCGCCACAAGCTTGCGGTGTTTGGCCTGGTCGTGGTGATTGCCTTTGTGCTGATGGCGCTGCTGGCGCCGCTGGTCGCGCCTTATGATCCGCTGCAAACAAGCTGGACCCGCATCCGCAAACCGCCATCCGCCGCACATTGGTTCGGCACGGATGAGAATGGGCGCGATGTGCTTTCCCGGGTCATTTGGGGTGCCCGGGCATCGCTGATGGCCGGCGTGATTTCCGTGCTGGGCGCCTTGTTCATTGGTGTGCCACTTGGATTGCTGGCGGGCTTGATGGGTGGTTGGGTGGATGGGCTGATTTCGCGCGTGGCGGATGCCATGCTGTCCGTGCCCTTCCTCATTCTGGCGATTGCGCTGGCGGCGTTTTTGGGGCCGGCGCTGGAAAATGCCATGCTCGCCATTGCTATCACCGCATCACCGGTTTTCGTGCGGCTCACGCGCGGTATGGCTTTGGATGCGAAATCAACCGATTGGGTGGAGGCAGCGCGCGCGCTGGGCAATCCGCCCTGGCGCATCGGGCTTTTTCATGTGCTGCCCAATATCATCCCACCCTTGCTGGTGCAGGCCAGCCTTGCAATTGCGGAGGCGATCATCGCCGAGGCATCACTTTCCTTCCTGGGGCTTGGACAGCAGCCGCCGGCACCATCCTGGGGGTCCATGCTGAATAGCGCGCAGCGTTTTTTGACTCAGGCGCCCTGGCTTTCCATCATGCCGGGGTTGGCGATTTTCGTGGTTGTGCTGGCCTTCAATTTGGTGGGCGATGGGCTGCGCGATGCGCTTGACCCAAGGGCGGATCGGAAGTGATGGAGATACGCGGCGCGCCTGGGCATTTGCCGCGCGGACGGCGCATTTACGCCATTGGCGATATCCATGGCTCGCTGCCGCAACTGCGCGATCTGCACGCGCAAATCGCCGAGGATTTGCGCCGCCGGCCTGTGGCTTCCGCCATGCTGATCCATTTGGGTGATTACGTGGATAAGGGCCAGGATTCCCGCGGCGTGGTGGATTACCTTTCGGAACGTAATCCCATTCCCGGCCTGCCCACGCTGCATCTGATGGGCAATCATGAGGAAACCATGCTGGGCGCGCTTGCCGGCGATGGCGCGGCGGCAGCGGATTGGCTGTGGGGTGGGGGCAGGGCGACGCTCGATTCCTGGGGGGTCGCGCCCGATGCACCGCGCGATGCCTGGCCCGAGGCGATTGCCGCGCATCAGCGCCGCTTCCTGCGCGATCTGTCGCTATGGCATGAGGAAGGCGGGTACTTGTTTGTCCATGCCGGCATTCGCCCCGGTGTGGCGCTTGAAGACCAGTCGCGCGAGGATTTGCTGCGCATCCGGCATGATTTTCTGAACAGCCCACGCGATCATGGGTTTGTGGTGGTGCATGGGCATACGGCGGGCTTCATGCCGGTGGTGCGGGAGAACCGGATTTGCATTGATACCGCCGCCTGGTCCGGCGGGGGGCTGACGGCGGTGATGTTGGAAGGGGAGGGTCTGGCGTTTTTGCAGGCTAAGTAGCGATTCTTATCGCACTTTTACATTTATTGTAAAGGAAATTTGTTCTTTGGAAGGAATTAAAGAAAAATTTAACTATTTTATCAACGAGGTGTCCAGACCAGGAGGTCGATCTTGTATGGATTCGATATTGACGGCCTCAACGCGCGGAGATAGCGTAACAACCTCAGGTAGCACTTCGATATCTAAAAGCCATTTATGGGTGTGCCGAATTGAGGGGTGTGCGATGTCTGTAGCGGAAGCCTCGGACCAAGTGATTTTGGATGTCACGCAAATGAGTAGTTCTAATCCCTTTCTTCAAAGCCTGGTCGGCTGTCAGCCTCCGATTGAATCAATAAGTTGTCCTTCAACTTTTGGTGCAGTTGAGATTGCCGATGATCATGTGCAAGCCACAAGCATTGCATCCGTGCCAGGGGCAATGCCATGAGCGGCAGCACCCCTCTCGTTGGCACCGCCGGCGATGATTTTCTTTCAGTACCCGGCATTACAGATGACACTCTTGCTGGTCTTGCCGGCGACGATACCTTGCTTGGCTGGGGTGGCGTGGATCTGCTTTTTGGTGGCTCGGGCAATGATTCGCTTGATGGCGGTGACCTGGCCGACATCCTGCAAGGTGATACCGGCAACGATACCCTGCGGGGCGGCAATGGCTGGGATGTTCTTTTTGCCGATGACCCAAGCGGCACCAATCTTGATGATGAGACCTCTCGCAATCTTCTGATCGGTGGGGATGGCGATGACATCATGTTTGGCGGACGCGGACGCGATACGCTGGATGGCGGCAATGATGCTGATTTTCTTTCAGGTGGCGTCGGTGCGGATTGGCTACAGGGCGGCGCGGGCGCGGATTTATTCTTCATTAACCTGTCTGCCGACCCGCAACTGATCAGTGGCTTCGGTGCTGGCGATACAATTGCGGATTTTTCACTTGCAGAAGGTGATATTCTCTCCTTCGGTCTCAGCGACGGCCAAATTGCCGGCCCCAATGGCGTAG
This sequence comes from Asaia bogorensis, assembly GCA_945874515.1. GTDB lineage: Bacteria > Pseudomonadota > Alphaproteobacteria > Acetobacterales > Acetobacteraceae > Neoroseomonas > Neoroseomonas bogorensis_B. The sequence goes on along the minus strand of CAMCHA010000076.1, from coordinate 5,685 downwards.
CACCGCTTGTCTGGCGTGGGAGTCTTGTGGCTTCCGGTGGTCCGCAGGCTGGCCTTTCCCTGCCCGGAAGTGATCTGGGTGCCGGATATCTGCAGGCGTGGTTGCTGACCTCATCATCCGAGGTGACAGCCACTGGCGGCTGGATTGTCATCGACCTTGATCAGAATGGATCGCTTGGCGCGGCAGATGTGTTGATAGAGGTGCGGTCCCCTGATCTGACACCAGATCGGGTCTTCCAGGCCTTTGAGGCGAGCAGTTTTTTTGCTTGGGCCGGCGCAGCGGGTGACGAGGTTTTGGATGCCCTGCCTTCCGGTTCGCGGCTCTTCGGCCTTGGGGGCGCAGATGTGCTCTTGGGACGTGATGGTAACGACTGGCTATCAGGCGGCGATGGGCAGGATACGCTCGCGGGCGATGCCGGCGATGATCAACTCTGGAGTGGTGCTGGCGATGATTGGCTGCTCGGCGGCGATGGCCATGATGCGCTTTATGCCTTCGGGCCGGGGGTTGTGGACATCGATAATGCAAGTGCGATCAATACGCTTGCAGGAGAAGGCGGCAACGACTCACTCTATGGCGGCCTAGGGAGCGATTGCCTGCTTGGGGGGGCTGGCAATGATTTTGCCACGGGCAATGATGGTGCAGACACGCTTGAAGGCAGCGTAGGCAATGACACACTTCTCGGCGGTACTGGTTCAGATAGTCTGATCGGCGGAACGGGTGCCGACAGTATTGATGGCGGCGGCGGGGCCGATACCGTCCTCTATGGGGAAACGTCCGATCGTCTGGACGGCGGCGAAGGTCTGGACTGGCTGGTGATTTCCAACAGCCTTTTAGTTGATTTGAGCGTAGCGGAAAAGCAGGCCAACGGAGGCGCCTGGCTGGCCCGCTTCGAAGCTGTGGACGCATCTGCCTCGAGCGGCGCTGTAACCCTGATAGGCGGTAGCGAAGATAATTTTTTGATCGGCGGGGCGGGCCGCGACAGTATTCTTGGCGCTGCGGGCGATGACGTTCTACAGGGCGGCAGCGGTAATGACACCCTGGTGGGTGGTTCTGGGCTGAATGTTATGGAGGGTGGGGCCGGCAATGATTGGTATGTAGCGGAAGGCGCCGATGACCTGGTGATTGAAGGCTCTGGCGAAGGCAATGACACCATCATCGCATCCTGTGATTTCTACCTAACGCCCGAAATTGAGGTCCTTATCCTGGCGCCAGGCAGCGCCGCCAGCCGCGGTGGGGGCGGGCTTGGCCATGATCGCCTGATCGGCAATGCCAATGCCAATCATCTCCTTGGCGGCGATGGCAATGACTTACTTGAGGGGAATGATGGAGCCGATACGCTTGAGGGGGGTGATGGGGACGATACACTACTTGGGGGGAGTGGGGATGATCTGATTCTTGATGGCTATGGTTCCGACGGGTTTGATGGTGGTGTTGGGTCAGACACGGTCATTTATGGCGAGGCCATTGAGAATTATGCGATTGTATTTGCAACCACAGGAACAGGACCAAGCAGCGGATTGAGTGTAACGGTGCACGCCAATAGCGCCGGCGCTGGCGCCGCGATAGATACAATTCTGAATGTTGAAACGGTGCGCTTTGAAAATGGAACAATAGTGATTGAGGTCGATCCTGCGGGCCAGCACGACTGGTCCGGGATCGCGACGTACTACGATGCGCAGTCGCGTTTGGATTCGCAGTATATGCATTATGACAATAGAACCATTGAAGTTCGTGATTGGGATAACTTAAGTCAGTGGGATTGGTCACTCATGACTACCTATTATGATGCGCAGGGCCGTCTGGATTGGCAGCGCGTGAATTATGATGCAGTGAATTACGTTATCCATGACTGGGATAATACGGGCGTGAACGATTGGTCTTCCGTGTCCACCAATTATGATGCGCAGGGCCGGCTGGATTGGCAGGGCGTGTTTTATGACGCTGGGAATTCCGCGCTAAATGATTGGGATAACACGAGCCAGGGCGATTGGTCATCCTACACCATCAATTATGACGCCCAGGGCCGGCAGGATTGGCAGGGCGTGTTTTACGACGCTGGTAATTCCGTGCTCATTGACTGGGACAACACGAGCCAGGGCGATTGGTCATCCTACACCATCAATTATGACGCCCAGGGCCGGCTGGATTGGCAGCAAGTCTCTAACGATGACGGTTCGTTGGTGCTGAACGGAGGCTCAGGGTCCAATCAGCTTAACGGTGGTGTTGGCGCTGACACGCTGGATGGCGGCGCGGGTGACGACCAGCTTGTTGGCGATGTAGGTAATGACGTTCTGATCGGCGGTAGCGGTGGTGACCAATTCCTCTTCAATACGGCGCTCGGATCGTCCAACGTCGATGCCATTTCCGACTATAGCAGTGCAGATGACACCATCCTGCTGGATGACGCCATCTTCACTGCATTAGGTGCTGCCGGCACCACCTTGGCGGCAGCGGCCTTCACCATTGGCACTGCAGCGACAACTGCCGCCCATCGCATCATTTACAACAGTGATACTGGCGCTTTGTTCTATGATGCGGATGGCTCAGGTGCAGGTGCCGCAGTGCAATGGGCTACCCTTAGCGGGGCGCCGCTTGGAATCTCCAATACGGAATTCCTGATTGTTTGAGAAAGGTTAGGGCAGCAGCCTGATGGTGCGACAGCGTGGTGCGGCAGGACCGCCCACGCTGTACTGAGCGTGGTCTATGCGCCCTATTCGCGCACCTTCCGCTTATGCCCCAACACCCCCATCAACCGCCGATCCCGCCAGGCTGAACGCTCCCCAATCTTCTCCAAGGGCAGCGCGGCACGCCGCTCCGCTGTCACGCGCGCAACCGTCGCTTCATCATACAAAAACGGCGTCTGTTCTTCCGTAATGCCACCCATCAGTCCGCCGAAGCGCGCCGCGTAATCCGCAACACCGCCCGGCGCGTTCAGATCAATCGTCTCAAACGGCCCCATGAAGGACCAGCGGAGCCCAAGCCCGTCCTTCACGCAGGCATCAACATCTTCAACACTCATCACGCCATCACGCACCAGGCGGAAGGCCTCGGCAACCAACGCGGCTTGCAGGCGGTTCAGCACGAAGCCGCGGGTTTCCTTCATCGCCGTCACCGGCACCTGGCCCACACGCGCCATCAGCGCCCGTGTGCGCGCCACCACTTCCGGCGCGGTCCAGGGCGCGCCCACCAATTCCACCAGCGGCACCAAATAGGGCGGGTTCACCGGATGCGCGACCAGGCAGCGCGCGCGCCCGGCAAGCGCCTCGGTAAAGGCGCTCGCTGGAATGCCGGAGGTTGAAGATGCCAGCACCACATCCGGCCCACACAGCGCATCCAACTGCGCGAAAAGCGCGCGCTTCGGCTCCACACGCTCCGGCCCATTTTCCTGTACATGCACCGCCTCCGCGACACATTCTTCCATGCTGGCGGCAGCGCTGATGCGCGCGGCGATCACGCCAGCGGCTTCGGTGATCAGCCCTGCTTCGGCCAAATCCTGAAGGCTTTGTCCGATAAGGCCGAGTGCGGCGTCGGAAACCCCCGCCACCGGATCCCAAATTCGCACGCTATGGCCGGCACGGGCGAAAACCATGGCCCAGGCACGACCAATCAGCCCGGTCCCGATGATGGCGATTTGTTCCATGGGTGAAATCCTTCACGAAGTTGCTCTTGATCAGTCGCTCAGCAAAGGCGATGTAAGGCCGCGTGAGCGAAAGACGCAACGCGCCCCTGCCGGCGCCCCAATCCCCGAACCTGCCGCTTGGCGTGAAACGCTGGCTTGGCTTCATGCTGCTTGGCGGCACCATGGGGCTGGCGGGATTGCTGGCGTTTTGGCGCGCCATCGCTTTGGTACTCGGGCTGTGAATAGCTTCTGGCGGCTTTGGCTGCTGCCCATGATGGGCCTGGCAATGGTGCCGGCGGCCGTCTTCAATCTTTTCGCCATGCGCCAACAGGCCTTGCTCGGCTGCCTGCTGGGGATTGGCCTGCCCTTCCTTGCCGCGCGAATCATGAAGCGCGCCAGGCGGGGTGATGCCCGCAAGGCTGCCGTGCTCATGGGCGTGGCGGCGGGCCTCGCCACCGGGCTTGGCGCCGGGGCAGGGCCGATCATTGGGCTGTTGTTTGCGCTCGGCGCCTGGGGCGGCACACGCCTGCTTTATGCCGAAATCCCGGAAGCCGCGCCGCCCGCGCCGCTTCCACCGCCGCCCTCAGGCCCACTTGCCGAAGCCCGTGTGCGCCTTACCGGCATTGAAATCATCGCGGCGCGCGGCAATGAACCACGCCTGATCCCGGTGGCGCAGGCGATCGGCCAGGTGCTGGATGATCTGGAAGAACGGCCCGAAGGCATTGCCCGCGCGCGCCGCTTTCTGGCTGTGCATCTGGATGGCCTGGAACGCATCGCCACCCGGCTTGAAGCCGGCGCGACGCCGCCACCCGCGTTTGGTGTGCTGCTGCGTGATCTTGAAACCGCTGCGCTGCGGCTCCGCGATGATCTCCGCGCCGAAGAAAGCGCGGCACTTGATATCCAAGTCAAAGTTCTGGCCGATAGGCTGCGGGAGGAAGGTTATTCATGAGTGATATTATCACCACCACAGAAGAACGCCGGGCAGAGGTTCAACGCCTCGCTGCCCAGCTTGATGTGACGGACCCCGCTGCCGTGCTGCGCTTCGGGCAGGAAGCGCAAACCCGCGCCTCGGCCGCGGCGGACGCCATGCTGGAAGGGGCCAAGAACCGCGAGGCGGGGGAGGCGGGGCAGACGCTCGGCGCGCTGCTGACCACGCTGCGCGGCTTCGATATTTCAGGGCTTGCGGATAAGCCCGGCTTCTTCGCCCGGATTTTCAACAAGGCGAGTGCGGAAGCGGCGCAGGTGGTCAGCCGTTATGAAGGTCTGAAGGACCAGGTGGAAGCGATTGGCGATAAGCTGGATGCGCATCGCACGCGGCTTCTGGAAGATGTTGAAAAGCTTGAACGCCTTTATGGCGCGACGCTGGATTGGTTCCATGGCCTTGGTGATCACATCGCCGCTGGCGAGATTGTGCTGAACAACACTGACAGCACTGCCATCCCGGATGCTGAAGCGAAGGCCGCCGCCGGCGACATGCTCACCGCGCAGAAGCTTCGCGATCTGCGCGCGGCACGTGATGAACTTGATCGGCGCATTCATGATCTGCGCCTGACGCGGCAAGTGGCGATGCAGGCGCTGCCTTCCATCCGGCTCATTCAGGAAAATGACAAGGCGCTGGCTGCGAAGATTCAATCCGTGGTGGCCAATACTGTGCCGCTTTGGCGCCAGCAGCTTGCCCAGGCACTGGCCATTCAGCGCATGCGTGATGCGGGGCAGACGCTGAAGCAGGCGAACGACCTGACCAATGAATTGCTGACCGCGAATGCCGAGCGGCTGCGCCAAGGCAATGCCGAAGCGCGCACTGAAATTGAGCGCGGCGTTTTCGATCTGGCCGCGGTGAAGCAGGCCAATCAGCTGCTGGTCGCAACCATTGAAGACAGCTTGAACATCGCCGAACGCGCTCGCGCCCAGCGCGCTGATGCGGCGGTGGAATTGGACAAGGCAGAAGCCGAAATCAGGCGCGCGCTGATGGCGGCGAAGGCCATGCCGCCCGCGCCGAGAACCTGAACAAAAAAATACCGGGAGAAGCTTTACATGATCAGCAAACGCGCCATCCTGGCCGGCGT
>CAMCHA010000075.1 GCA_945874515.1 Asaia bogorensis | reverse complement strand
TAGCCGAAATGCGCTGCGCGAATGGCGGTCAGGCTATTGTCATCTCCCGCGTGCCAAACGGCGCCAAGGTCTATCGCCTTGCCCGCGCGTGGTGTCAGCAAAAATCGGCCTGTACTTGATGGCCGACGCGCCAAGGCCAGCAGATCAAGCAGCGTGGATTTGCCGGAGCCAGAAGGCCCGACCAGCGCCAGGGCCTCACCGCGCGTGATGCTGAATTCCTCAATGACAAGCTCAAAACCCAGCGCGCCGCCTGGCGCCTGATGGCGGATGATGACGTCTTGCAGCAGCATGGTTGGCGCGGAGTGGTTCATGCGCGCCCTCAGGGCAGCGCATCAATGGGCACGGGATACATCGCCTCACCAGGATTGCGCCCGCCATCGAAACTGACCCAGAGCGATGGCTGGCGATTGAATTCCTCATAAAGGCGCAGCTTTGCCTCCAGCGTATTAACGATTTCGGTGCGCCGCCCAGCCCCCATGCTGTTCCATTCTTCCTGAGTGAATTCCATGATCTGGCTTTGATACGGCAGGTCCTGGAGGAATTCGCCAAAGGCGCCGCCCAGGCGTTGGAATTCCGCCATGCGCCGAGGATCACGCGCCGCCGCTGCCGCCGCGCCGCGCACACGTTCAAAGAACGTCTCCGGCGAAAGCCGCGCTGCTGCCTGGGCCTGGATGATGCTGCGCAGCGTCGTCGCCAGATCGGAAAGCTGATTGCGCGTCAGCAGCACACGCACATCCAAAGGCCGCCTTTCCGGCCTGGGCTCAGCCGGGTTGAGTTCCTGGTCCAACACGAAGCTTCGTACCACATCAGGCGCCGTCTGCTGCGTTGCGCGCCCCAGATAGGAAAGCCGCATGGCGGTGCCGACAATCTCCGCCTGTTCGGCGATGCGTCGTTCAGCAGCACCTTGTGGTGCCCTGATGCCGGCGATGGGCCGCCCGACTGCCGCGGCAACCTGCGCCAGCAACGCATCCGTCAACGCATCCACTGTTTGGCCGAATTGGCCCAGATTGCCCTCATTGATCGGGTAATAAAGTTCCCCCGCCGCGCCAAAGCGCGTGAGTTCCCGGTATTGTCGTTCCGCACGCGCGTGGTTGTTGCGCCCTTCTGTAGTTTTCAGATGAATGGCGTAGATCGCAACCTGCTTCGCCTCTGATTGCGCCAATTGGCGAACTTCTTCGGGGCCCATCTGGGTTTGGCTGCGCGGGTCCTTCGCATCCCGCGCGCCGGCATCCGTGATCAGAATAACAAACCGCCCGCCATATTGCTGCCAGGGCACTTCATCCAAAGCGAGTTTGATGCCGGCGAGTGAATCCTCATCAAAGCCTTCATTGCTTTCGCGCGCTTCGGCGAGTTGCGAAAGCCGCTGCAAGATCGCATCCGAAGCCTCAGCCAAGTCAGGCAAGGATACCATGCGCGTGACATACTCAAGCCTGGGATTGCCGCCTAAATGGTCGCGGAAGGCCACCATGCCAAAGCGGAAATTGTCACGCACCGCGGTATCGCGAATGCGATCCACCACGCGCTTCAGCGCTTCACGCGTGCGGTCAATGTAGGGACCCATGCTGATGGTGGTATCCACCACGAAGACGACTGCGCCGCGATAATTGCGTAGCGCATCCGGATCAGCAGGTGGGGGAGGGGCTTGCTGCGCGGGGGCGGAAACCACTTCCAGCAAACGCGCTTCATGCGCGCTTTCATTTTCCACGCGCTGCGCAGATAGAATGGGCAGCAGGTAGAATTGCCGGGTGATATCGATGAAATTCTCAGGCTCCAGCGCAATCACCGGCCCTTCGGTATTGGCCCGAGCGGCTTCGCGCAACCGCGTAGCCTCTGCTGCACCGCCGCGTGTATTCAACCAAAGTGCGCGCGGTGTTTCGGCGTCTCGGAAGAACATCGCGCGGTCGCGGCCAGCGGGGTTGTTGAAAGCCAGCACCATTGTCTGCTTCCAATCCATGGTGCGTTCGGTGCGCACCCAGCCTTGCGTGCGGCCATCCTGTGCGGCGCCAATTTCAAGCCAGCCATCGGCGCCGCTGCCCTGGCGAGCAAAGACATAGAAGACACCAAAGCCCGGCGTTGGTTGGGAGGGTGCATTCGTATCCGGCCGTTCGGCCAAGCGCGCGCCGGGGCGCAGGATCACGCGTTGAAATAGCGTGGCGCGCCCTTCCATCAGTAACGGTTGCCGCGCGGCCTGTTGCGCGGCGCCTTCCGCGACCGGCAGGGCCCACAAGACGGCAAGCGCAAGAAACCAGAGTGCGCGGCGGAACATCATTGCCAGAATTCCTTCAGCGCCGTCTCAGCCGTGCCATTGCCGGCGCGCGCCTGTTCCTCAAGCCATGTCTTCAGTGCAGCGCGAGGCGCTTGCGCAGCCGCATCGCCCTTTTGCACGGCGTCGCGGTAATAGCGCGCCGCAGCGCGGGGGTCTGGCGCGCGGAAGGGGCGGCCCGCGACAAAACCGATCGGGTCATAAAGCCGCGCCACAGCGGTAAGCGCCGCTGCATGGCCGCGTTCGCCGGCTTCTTCGAACAGGACTAGTGCATCATCATGTCGGCCTGCCGCCTGACGCCTGAGCGCTGCCGCGTGAATGGCGGCAGCATCGGATGCGGATTGCACCAGATCACGCAGGTTCATGCCATCGCTGCGTTCAAGCCAGGGGCGTTCCGCGGTTGCAGGCGGGCTTGGCGGCGGCGTTGGTGTTGCGATTGGCGCTGGTGCAGGTGAAGGCGCGGGCGCTGCGGCGGTGAACCACCAGGCAGCGCCGCCGATTGCGACCAGCAATAACAACCCGAGGCCCGCAAACAGTGGCGTGCGTGGAGTGCTTTCTTGTCTTGCCGGCATAACAATATCTGCGCGTGGCGGCGGCGCGGGTGAAGCTGCTGGCGCGGGCGGTGCGGCGGCAAGCGGTGGAGGCTTCGGCGCCGTTTCAGCTTCGCGCGGCATCACCGTTTCGGGTGGCAGATCGCCATCGAACACATCAATATCGTCGGGCCAAAACAGGCTTGCTTCCAAACCCGTGACCGGCAGCATGAAAACCAGCGGGCCAGGTTCCAGATGCCGCGTCAGCCTTGGCCCAATCACCAGAACGGTGTCGCGCCCTTCCTGGCGGATTTCAACCGGGCTCAGCTTTTCTTCTTGTACCTGCCAGCCACGACGGCCGAGATTGGCCGCAGCATAACCTTCCCGAACAATACGAAATTCGCCATCACTCGGCGCCTGCACGCCTGCAAGGGTGATGCGCGCATGGCCAAGCGAAAAGCGCCGATCATTTTCAACACGCAGCATCATGGGGTGACGCCCTTGCGGAGACCGTTCAGCAGGTTGCCAAGCCTGGCATTGGAATTTTCATCAACCGTCGCGCCGCCCGCTCCGCGAACATTGTCTTCGACAAGGCGCACAAAAGCCACCGCCCAATCCACGTAAAAGGCAGCATCATAGGCCATCGGCGTTTCGGAAAGCTTCGGCATGTCATCCAATGGTGCGGCGGCGCGGATGAAAATGCTGCGCCCATCGCGCCCGGCCTTGGGGCGCGCTTCAATCGGCAGTTTATCAAAGCCCATCCAGGTGACGAAATCATTGATTGCGCGTTCGGTGATCATCACCGGCTTCAACAGCCTATTTGCCATGGATTCATTATAGGCCGCTTCCGTCCGCATGCGTGAGGCCATGTTTTCACGCAGCTTCAGCCGCCGCGCACCGGCGGCAAGCTGCGTGACCAGCGTATTGATCGCATCACGATCCATGCGGAACAATTCGGGGCTATCGGTGCGTGCAGCGAAGCGATGCATATTCTGCAACCATTCAGCCACCGCCGCTTCGGCAAAAAGATCGGACTGGTCCCGCGGGCCTTCTTCCGCTTCCACAACGGGGGCCGCAGGGGTGGGGTCATCCTGAAATAACGCTTCGAATTCGTTACGCAATTCGCGCGCTGTTGTCTTGCGGCCAACCGGTGCGGTCACAGCGGAAGGTGTCTCAGCTGCAGCCAATTGCTGGCGGCGGAACAACTCGGCCAGGGTTTCGCCCTGCACCTGCAATTCGCGCAGCAATAACCCAAAGGCCTGGGCTTCCGCGCAGGCAAGCAATTGCCGCCCAACCAGCCGCGCTTCGGCCCGCCGCTTGGCCAATTCTGCGTCCAGATCGCCGGAGACATGGTAGCCTTCAATTCGGCCAACCATGCGCTTGGCCAGATCGCCAAGCTGGCCCTGGACCTGGTGTCGCTTTAGTGCAGGGTTGCATACCGGGCGGAGCTTTTCCGAAAGATAGCCAATGCCGCCATCATTCAACGCCATGCCCGCTTCCCAGGCGCGTTCCGGATTGTCGAAGTGCCTTTGGATATCTGGATTGGCGAGGAAATTCGCCTTCAGAAGGCCCACGCGTTCCAGATCACGAAAGCCGATTTCGTGGCCTGTGTCGTCGTAATCCAACAGCCCCTTATTCATCACTTCGGGGTTGCGCAGCCAGAACGTATTGTTGAAGGGCTGTCCCGGCACCCATTCCGATGGCCAATCATGGCCAAGGCCCAGGAATTCGAAAATCGTCGTCTTCAGCCTGGTGGACCAGCGTTCCACATTGTCTTCCGCGCCGCCTTTGATCTCAAACTCCATGTCGAACATAGTCAGCACCAGGAACAAGGCGACATCCTGGCCCTTTCGCGCCTCAGGTGTGGCACCATGCGTACTATCAATCCAGTTGCGCACCATGGCGGGCACCGTGCGCACTTCCTGGTTGCTGTGCTTCAGGCAGAGCAACATGGAAGTCAGTTCTTGTTCCGCCAGATAGCGCTGATACAAATAGGCAACCTTGCCGCGCCGGAGCAGCATGAAAAGATCGCTCTGTGCCACTTCCTCGGCCTTGGAGGCGTTGTATTTTTCACGCCCGCGCGCGCCAGGGAAATCCAGCAGATCGGTATAGTCGAAGAAGTCGAAGGGCTTGTCTTCCAACTGCAACTGCAATTCGGCGACTACCGCCGTCAGCACCGCGCGCGGCAATTCTGCCCGGCGCCCAGCACGCGTTGCCACCGGCACGGGGTCGCCATCGCCCCGGCCCAGATGCGACATGGTCTCGACATCAATGATGCTCTGCGTCTTGGGTTCCACCGCCAATATGGGGCAGCAGGCTTCTTCTGGAAAATCGAGCTGCGCCAGCGCCTGGATCAATTTCAGCGCCGTTGCCGTCATGGTTGGCGTATTGTTCCAAAGTAGCCCGTAAAGCTCCACCCTATCGGCAATGGTAAGGCGCGGGGCCAGGCTTTCAATTTCGCGCCAGGCACCGGGCTTAAGCGCCAGATGAGTCGGGTGATTCAGGAAATAGCGTTCAAAATACTCGAATAGATCATAGATATCGTCTTCATTCAGCCGGCCCACGGGGGCCGGCGCAGCCTTGGCACGCAGCTTCGCGATACTGGCTTCGATCACAGCGCCTTCAAGCGGCACAACCGTGTCACGGTCGAAATCCTCCATGAAGGCATTTGCCATAATCTTCACGATGTCCGTTTCGGACAGCATCCGGCAGACCACGGGCATGCCGGGCAGGCCAGTTACCGGGCGGGTGGTGAAACGCGTGACAAGCCCGGTTGATTCCTTGCCGCCATCCGGGTTGATATCGCGGTTGAAGCCGCGGAGTTCCTCCCCAAAGCGGATGGTAGTGGGCTTGCCTTCCTTCCGCGCCAGGGAGGCAATCAGATAGCTTTTCCCCTGTTGGCTCGGGCCAAAGACGGAAACGCACATTGGCCGGCGCGCCGCATTGGCTAGTTTGCGCGCGCGCAGCCCATCGCGCCGGAAATCCCGCGCAAGTGCCGGGCCTTCTTCGCGCACCAGATCGTTCGCCTGAGAAAGCCATTCAATGGCGCCCTGCGCGGTATCGGCAACCGCATCGCAGCGCTGGGCCAGGGCTTCGTTTTCGACATTCGGTATTGTCATGACCTGATCCTTACGGCACCGAAAGCGCGCCGGTATCGCGCCAGTAACCCGCTTCGCTGCGTTCAGTTTGCAGGCGCAGGCGCACTATGCCGCGATGCTGCGGATCGCCATCGGCATCCAGGATTTCGTCTATGGTGAAATCCTCCCGCAATTCTTCCGCATCCGCGCTTTCAGGGTCTATTTCTGCGCGCTGGATGGTAAGTTTCAGCGGCAGTTTCAGTCGCGGCACGTTATCGGGATTGGCATATTCCAGAATATAAAGGCGGCTCGCTGTCCAGCGTTCCAGATCCAATTGACGAAACCCAAGAAAGACTGGGGCGCGGAATTCCATGGAGAATTTCACATCCTGCGACGCACCAGGCGCTTTTGATAGCGCTGCATCCGGGTCCCGTAGCAGGACATTTGGCCTAAGGATTTGCCCCGAAATTTCCATCCGTCCCAGGTATTTCGCAGTCGAGCGCATGGCAAGCCTACTAGTGCGCATCAGGAAGTTTTCCAAACGTCCCTCGGCCACGGCGCAAAGCATGGCACCCACCGCCGCTGTGGTTTTCGGGTCATCCACGCGCCCGGCGGAATCGCGGAAGGGATACCAACTTCCTGCGCGATAGCGATGCATGCCCACAATGCGATGCGGCGGCACCGGCATCTTGGCCAGCACCATATCGGAAATCGCCCGCAGGCGAGATGGCCTGCCGGATAGCAGCAGCCAATCGCAATCAAAGGCATAGACCACTTCGCAAAGATCAGCGATCACCTGGCCAAGAGCTGCCTGCACAATGGCATCCACACTGCCCGCCGCCGCCGCCATTTCCGCTTCCAGCAAATGATACCCGGCAGCACCAGCGCGCGCTGCCTGTTGTTCAAAATAGCGCAGGGGTGCAGCTACATCGCGCCCATGCAGAATGGTAGCAAGTTTTTCACGCAGGAATTCGCCGGAGGCACGTTCATCTATTTTTTCATAGCCATGCAGAATCGCAAGCCCAGTCGGTTCCAGCACTTGAGCCACGAATTGCCGGCGCAAATGGCGTTCCAATTCGCTTTGCGCCCCGCGATCCCCGCCCAGCACTTCGCGGAGCAGCGCCTTCGGGTCGCGTGCGCCGGCCTGGCGTAGGCTTTCTTCAAGCTGTGGCAGGACGATGCTTTGAATAACCTCCTGCAGCACCTCATCGCCCGCAATGCGAAAGCCTTCGCGGAAATTCTGATGCGGTTCAATTTCCTGCCCGGCTTCGGCCGAATAGGTGCAGATCATCAAATCCGTGGTGCCGCCGCCAATATCAATACTGGCCACGCGCAAAGAAGGCGCCTTGCCATAACCTTCCCGCGCGCGTCCGGTCAGCGCGAAAAAGCTTGCGGGATCACCACGCAAGCGCTGGCTTGCTTCGGTGTAGAGGAACACCAACTGCGTCGCCGTCGCCTCATCCAGATTGGCAATGACGCGCGGTTCCGGCGGCGGTGCAGCAGCGCCAGGCGCGGCATTGCCCCAGCCCATCATATCCCAGGCAAGCCTGACCGCGGCTTCAGCACGATGACGGAAAATGCGCTGTTCCGCGAGAGCCATGGCCGGCGGCATGGTCAGCAGAATGCGCCGCAGCCGGCGCGGCACATCGGGAAAGCTCCGCGCATAACGGGTTTCGACCGAATTGATTTGCGACAGTGCCTGCAACAGGATTTCTGCCAGCAGAAAGCTCATCAGCGATGAACGGCTGAAGCGCGCCCGCACGGCGGGTTGGCGCGGTGCGCCACCGCGACCACGCGGCTTGGCGCGCAGCACTTCACCTTCTTCCGTGACCCAGGCCATGAAACTACCACTCACAGGTGGCTCCGTGGTTACGCCATCAGCGGCCATGCCATTGAAGCGCCATACCTGCGTTGTCGGTCTTTCGTCCCAAAGATAACGCTTGGGCGAAGACAAGCCCGTGGCCCCATCATTGCCGCGTGCGGCGGCAGAAAGCCGCACAGCCTCCGGGCCGATGCGCACCGGGCTCAGCCATTGAAAGGCATTGCCGCGCCCAGAACGGCGGCTGAGTGCATCCTTACCGAAACTCGCGCGCGCGAATTCCACACGGCTTTCGAAGGGGAAGGCATAGCCCTGTTCCGGCGCACTCAAATCCCTAAGCTTCAGGGGGTAGCTGTTGTTCAGATTAAGCCGGCTGTCGCGTTCATCTTCCACCAGAATGCCGCAGGTGCGCGCATTGCCGATATCCAGCACCAGATCAACATTGATCGGTTCATAGGATTTGCTGTTGGAAACCACATCCACCAGCTTCACCCGCGGCAGGATGCGCGCTTCGGTCAGCAATTCCAGCAGCGTGATGTAGCGCGCCCAATGTTCGCAGGCGCGTTGCTCATCCTCAGGGCGCGGGCGACGGCCAGTCGCGGCGCGCATGTCCTGCAAGATCTCCTCAAGCCACTGGATCAGCCAGGGTTCATTCATGAACCAGCTTGTCTGTTCCCGGTCAGACACAAAGGTGAATTCGCCGGCGCGTTCGCTATCGGCGGGCGAAATCGCGGTATAGGGTCGGCCTTCTTCGCGCGCACGCAAAGCCGTATCAAAGCCAAGCACCGCGTGATGCGTATTGCCTTCTTCATCGGGTGCCGAAAGTGCGGAAATGCGCAGCCGCGCCCAATTGGTCGGCCCCTTGTCATAGACTTCCTGGCCAGAGGCCCCCACAGCGGCCACGCGGAAAAAGGGCAACGGTATCCAACGCCCCAGAATGAATTCCAGCGCCTGACCGCGCCCCACTTGATAGATTTCCTCATCGGGCGGGCTGCGGCCACT
>CAMCHA010000074.1 GCA_945874515.1 Asaia bogorensis | reverse complement strand
CCTTCCCCCGCCGCAGCGGCGGCGCATGTGCAAGCGGAAGTGACGCGTTGGGCGCCGATTGTCTCGCGCATGAATCTCGGGGGCTGAACCATGGCTTATGAAGGTATCCGCGCGCGACGCCCATTGATCATGGGCAGGCGCGGGGCGGTGGCGAGCAATCATCCGGTAGCCACGGCGGCCGGGATGGAAATTCTGCGCGCCGGCGGCAACGCAGCCGACGCGGCGGTCGCGATTGCATTCACGCTTGGTGTGGTGGAACCGCATATGTCGGGACTGGGTGGCGATGGTTTCTACCATAGCTGGAATGCGAAAACCGGCGCCAGCACCACCTATAACGGCACCGGCGCGGCACCGGCGGCGGCCACCATTGCCCATTATCGCGCGGCGGGCGGTATTCCCGTGCAGGGCCCGCTTTCTATCCAAACGCCCGGCATGGTGGCCGGCATTGCCGCCCTGCATGGCGCGGAAGGCAGCAAGCCCTGGGGTGCGTTGTTCGGGCCGGCCATTGAAGCAGCGCGGGATGGTTTCGCCGCGACCCATGCGCTCCGCCATTTCGCCGGCGAAAACCGCGCGCGGCTGGCACCTGATGCTTTGAGTGCCGCGCTGTTTCTGCCGGAAGGCAAGCCGCCCGCTTTGGGGAATTTGCTGGTGCAGCCGGCTTTGGCGGCAACACTGCAACGCCTAGCCTCGGCAGGGCCGCAGGATTTCTATCAGGGCAGGCTTGCTGCGATGTTGGCTGCTGATCTGGAAAAGGCGGGTGCCTTGGTGCGTGCGGCTGATCTGGCCGCCGTGACAGCGCTCATCGCGCCGCCCATCGCCGTGCCCTATCGTGGCTTTGAGCTACGCCAGACGCCGCCCAATTCCATGGGCTTCGCCATGGCGCAAATGGCGCGCATTCTGGATCGCTTTGACCTTGCCGCGCTCGGCTGGGGCAGCGCCGCGCTGATTCATCAGATGGTGGAAGCGAAAAAGCGCGCCTTCCTGGACCGCGAAGCCCATGCGGGTGCGGTGAACCCGCCGCTTGATCTGCTGTTATCCGCAGCGCGCGCCGCCGAACATGCCGCTGCCATCACGGACCGCGCGGCGAAGCTGTCGGTGCGCGGCATGGCGGAAGCTGATACCACCTATTTCTGTGTGGTGGATGCGGATGGCAATGCGGTTTCCGCCATTCAATCCATCAATTTCAGTTTCGGTTCCGGCGTTACCGGCGTTGAGACCGGCATCTTGCTCAATAATCGAATGTCTTACTGGCATTTGGAAGAAGGCCACGCCAATGCGCTGTTACCCGGCAAGCGCGTCCGCCACACCATGAATGCGCCCATGCTGATGAAGGCGGGCAAGCCCTGGCTGATCTTCGGCACGCCGGGGGCGGATAATCAGGTGCAGGTGAATACGCAGGTGCTGGTCGCCTGCGCCGATTTCGGCATGGACCCGCAGCAGGCTTTGGAAGCCCCGCGCTGGACATCTTCCCAACCCGGTCAGGAAAGCAATTACCCCCACGGCGGGGAGGATTTGCTGACAATCGAACGCGGCATGGGGGCCGAGGTGATCAGCGCCCTTGAAGCGCGCGGCCACCAGGTGAAGACCGTGCCCGATCTGGAAGGCCCTTGCAGCGTGGAAGCCATTCGCGTCCTGGATAATGGCGTGCGTATGGCGGCATCCGATCCGCGCCGGGATGGCTGGGCGGGGGCATGGTGAGCGCGCTTGCGCGCCAGCCCCTCAATCCACCGTGGCGCCGGAAACCCTGACCACCTCGGCCCATTTGGTGATCTCGCTTCGGATGAAGGCATCAAAAGCCTCGGGGCTGGTGCCGCCGGCGGGTGTGAGTGCCGGTGGCGCGCCGCCCAGCTCCGCAATGCGCGCGATATAGCCAGGGTCGCGCGTGACGGCATCAATCTCCGCGCCCAGCCTTTCAATGATGGGGCGCGGTGTGCGGGCCGGGGCCTGCACACCGAACCAGGCGGTCGCCTCAAAATCGCGAATGCCGGCTTCGGCCAGCGTTGGAACATCCGGCAGTGCCGCCGCGCGCACATTGCTCGAAACCGCCAAGGCGCGCAGCCGCCCATCGCGAATATGGCCGATGCAGCTTGGCATATTGTCGCACCCGGATTCGAGGCGGCCTGCCACTACCTCCACCAGCATCGGTCCCGCACCACGGAAGGGGATATGCGTGAGATCGGTGCCGCTGCGCAGCTTGAACATTTCCATGGTCATATGCGGCGAACCACCCGAACCGCTGCTGCCGTAATTGAGCTTGCCAGGATTGGCCTTCGCCCCCGCGATCAGATCACTCACGCTGCGATAAGGCGAATTGGCCGGCACGAAGATCACATTCGGCACCCGAATCACCAGGCCAACGGCGGCCAGATCCTCGGGCTTGTACGTCATGCGCGCGCCCCATAACGAATAATTGATCGCAGCGGTGGAGATGGTGCACATCACGAGCGTATAGCCATCGGGTTCTGACCGGACGACCATTTCTGCGCCGAGATTTCCCGTAGCACCAGCGCGGTTCTCCACAATGATCGGCTGGCCGATGCGCGCCGAAAGGCGTTCGGCCATGATGCGCCCGGAAATATCCGTGGTGCCGGCGGGCGGGAAGGGAACAACCAGCCGCACGGGGCGGGTTGGGAAGGCCTGGGCGCGGGCAATGCCCGGTGCGGCCAGCGCGCCGGCCATGCCGGCCAGGATGATGCGGCGTCCCGGCGGGGCGTTGTTCTGCGTCATTATCTGATCCTTATTCCACACGAATATCGGCTTGGCGCACCACATCCGCCCAGCGCGTGACTTCGGCTCGCATGAAGGCCGCGAAGCTTTCCGGGCTTGAACCACCATCGGGCGTGAGCCGTGGTGGATCAGCGCCAAAGGCCGCGATGCGGGCGCGGAAATCGGCATCCTTGCCAATTGCATCCAATTCAGCGCCAAGCCGCGCAATGATCGGGGCGGGCGTGGCGCCCGGCGCCAGCACGCCGAACCAGGCGGTTGCCTCAAAACCCGGCATGCCCTGTTCGGCAATGGTCGGCACATCCGGCAGCACGGCGCTGCGCTGAGCCCCGGTCACGCCAATGGCGCGGATTTTGCCCTCTCGTACAAAGGTCAGGGCAGAGGGGATATTGTCCATCCCCAATTCAATCCGTTCCGCCACCATTTCCGTCAGCATGGGGGCGGAACCGCGGAAGGGCACATGGGTGATCTGAATGCCCTGCGCCAAGCGGATTTGTTCAATCACCACATGGGGGGAAGTGGCGATACCCGCCGTGCCGTAATTCAGCGCGCCGGGCTTGGCTTTCGCTTCACGCACCAGGTCCGCGAGCGTGCGGATCGGCATGCGATTGGCCGCCATCAGCACATTGGGCACGCGGCACATCAGGCCGACAGCCGCCAGATCCTCGGCCTTGAAGGGCATGCGGTTGCCGAAAACAGCGAAATTGATCGCCCCCGTGCCGATGGTGGTCAGCAGCAGCGTATGCCCATCGGGTTCCGCCCGCGCCACGAATTCGCCCCCGACATTGCCCGAAGCGCCGGGGCGGTTATCCACCACCACCTGCTGGCCAAGCCGGGCCGAAAGGCGCTCAGCCGTGAGCCGCCCGACCAAATCCGTGGTCCCGGCGGGGGTAAAGGGGATAACCAGGCGGATGGGGCGGTTGGACAGCCCCTGCGCCAAAGCAGGCAGCGGCAAACCGGCCCCAATGGTCAGGGCGCCCAAGCTGCGGCGGGTGATCATGGTCTTTAGCCTCCCGGTTAGTGAATTACCGGACAAGGTGGCCCGTGAACCCCGCCAGATCAACCTTCCTGCCTGGGCTTCAGTTTGGACGGTTCCTCCTATATGGTCGAACCAACATTGGGGCGTCGGGCGACATGGAGTTCTTACGGCTTTACGGACGGGTGCTCAGGCTGCTGGCGGCAGATCGCGCCGTGGCCATTGGGCTTGTATTTGCTGCCCTTGCCATTGCCGGGCTGCAATTCCTGGAACCAGTGCTGTTTGGTCGGGTGATCGACCTGCTCTCGCGGTCAGACCGTATGCAGGAATCGGCCGTATGGGCGGAAGCGCTTTCTTTGCTGATCCTCTGGGCGGCGATTGGGCTTTCAGCCATTGGCGCCAATGTCACCGTTGCCCTTTTCGCGGACCGTATGGCGCACCGCAATCGCCTGAAGGTCATGCATGACTACTTCCAGCATGTGCTGTCCCTGCCGCTATCCTTTCATGGGGATACGCAATCAGGCCGGCTGATGAAGATTATGCTGGTGGGTTCGGACAATCTGTTCGGGCTTTGGCTTTCCTTCTTTCGCGAACATCTCATCACCTTCATTTCCGCGATTGTGCTTCTGCCGCTTACGCTTATTCTGAATTGGCGCTTGGGGTTGCTGCTGATTGGGCTTGTGGTGATTTTCGGCGCACTCGCCGCCTTCGTCATTCGCCGGACGGAAAACGCGCAGCGTCAGGTGGAAGCGCTTCATACGCAATTGGCCGGGAACGCACAGGATGCGCTTTCCAATGTGGTGGTGGTGCAATCTTTCACGCGGCTTTCCAATGAGGCGCGGCTTTTCAGTGACATCATCCGCCAGGTGCTCACGCATCAATTCCCGGTGCTGAATTGGTGGGCGGTGGTCTCCGTAATGACCTCGGCCGCTTCCACCATTTGCGTCATCATGATCTTCATGCTCGGCACCTGGCTGCATCTGCGCGGCCAAGCGACGGTGGGGGAGATTGTTTCCTTCATGGGTTTCGCCACCATGCTGATCGGCAAGCTTGAAGGCGCGGTAGGCTTTGCGTCCCGGCTGGTGCTGCTGATGCCTTCATTGTCCGAGATGTTTGCCGTGCTGGATGCGCGCACAACCGTGCCAGAAAAGCCGGATGCAATTGATATCCCCCGTGCGAAAGGGGAAGTGGCGTTTGAAGATGTTGCCTTCGCTTATCCCGGCGGGCAGCCGATTTTTAGCCATGTGAATTTTTCTGCGACGCCCGGCAAGACCGTTGCGCTGGTGGGCCCAACAGGGGCAGGCAAATCCACCGCCATGGCGATGTTGCAGCGGCTATGGGACCCGAAGGAAGGGCGCGTGACGCTGGATGGGCATGATTTGCGCGATGTTTCGCTGGAAAGCCTGCGCCGGAATATCGGCGTCGTGTTCCAGGAAAGCATGCTGTTCAACCGTACGATTCGCGAAAACCTGATGGTTGGCCGGCCAGATGCCACGCAGGAAGAATTGGAACATGCCTGCCGTCAGGCGGAAGCGCATGACTTCATCCAACGCCAACCCCATGGCTATGACACGATGATCGGTGAGCGTGGCAGCTCGCTTTCCGGCGGACAGCGCCAGCGCCTGGCGATTGCACGCGCGCTGTTGAAGGACCCGCCCGTGCTGATTTTGGATGAGGCAACCAGTGCGCTGGATGCCGCCACGGAAGCACGGGTGCAAAAGGCGCTGGTGGCGCTGATGGCGGGGCGCACCACCTTCATCATCGCGCATCGGCTTTCCACCGTGCGTGATGCTGATGAAATTCTGGTTTTTGCCGGCGGGGAAATCGCCGAACGCGGCGGCTTCAAGGAATTGGTGGCCCAAGGCGGACACTTTGCGGAGCTGGTGCGAACGCAGCTTACCGGTCCGACCGGCACTTGATCATGATCAAGGCGTTTGTCTGATGGCGCGCCAGGATGGGCGCATCACAACCCCATCCGGAAGGCAGAGTCGCCATGAACCATCGTCATCGCAAGGTATTGTACGCGATCTTCTCCCACCCTGTCAGCGCCAATATTGACCCTAAGGTCCTGCAGGCAATGTTTGAGGAACTCGGTGCCGAGGTGTCACATAACGGGTCTGGCCACTTGGCCGTAAAGCTCGGCAGCCATGCCCATGCCTTCCACGATACCCAGCACAGCCTTTCCAAGGATGAAGTAGTGGCAATTCGCCATTTTCTGACGCAATCTGGCGTGGATCCGGTGCGCGATTACCCGCTTTGAAAGCCGGGCGGGGGCGGGGCCGGGCAGAAGAAGGAAGAAACCCATGAAGCTTCATCGTCGCGATTTTCTCGCTGGCGCCGCCGGCCTTGCCGCCCTTTCCCCAAGCCTGGGCCAGGCGCAAACCCGCTGGCAGATGGCCACCCCTTATGCTGATGGCAATTTGCATACGCGCAACATCCGCACCTTCATTCAGGAAATCGAACAGACAACGGGCGGACGGCTTTCGATCCAACTTCATTCCAATGGCAGCCTTTTGCCCATGCCGCAGATCAAGCGCGGCGTGCAGCAGGGCCAGGTGCAGCTTGGCGAGATTCTGCTGACGGCCTATGCCAATGAAGATGTGTTTTTTGATGCCGATGCCATTCCGCAATTGGTGACCAATCTGGCCGAGGCCAAGAAACTCGCCGATCTGCAAAAGCCCTTCATCGAAGCGCGGCTGGCGCGTCAGGGCCTGAGCTTGCTGTATATGGTGCCCTGGCCGGCTGCCGGGCTTTACGCGCAGCAGCCCGTGTCCAGCCTGGAGCAATTGCGCGGTCAGCGCTTCCGCACCTTCAGCCCGATGACCAATCGTTTCGCGACCATCATCGGTGCCAACCCGACGCTCGTGCAGGCGGCTGAATTGGCGCAGGCCTTTGCCACCGGCATTGTGAGTGCGCAGATCACCTCCGCCGCGACCGGCGTTGATACCTCGGCCTGGGATTACGCCAAGATCTTCACGCCACTTGGCTTTTCCATGACCAAGAATGCCGTGTTTGTGTCTCGGCGCGCGCTGGAAGGTCTGCCGGCAGATGTCAGGACCGCGCTGATGGAAGCCTCGGCACGCGCCGAAGCGCGGGGCTATGAACTCAGCCGCGATTCCCAAACCCAGGCGGAAGCGACACTCGGCCAGCGCGGGATGCAGGTGCTGCAACCGAGCGAGCAATTGCTGGGCGATTTGCGCCGCGTGAGCCAGCAAATGACCCAGGAATGGATCGAGCGCGCGGGCGAGGATGGCAAGAAACTGATTGAAGCCTATCTGGCCGCGCGCTGATTGCGGCGGGGGCAATCCCTGCCTGCAAATTGATCGCTGAACGGCTCAAGGGGGGTGGGGCGCAGGCCTGCCCCCCTTGTCTATTTCCGCCGTGGTGCGACAATTAACGCCTGATTTATTGAAAACAGGGGGCTTTCATGAAGAATCTTTCACGCCGCAACATACTTGCTGCGCCTTTCATTCTGACGCCGCTGGCTATTCGGGAAGCGCAGGCCCAGGCGCGTTGGCAGGTTGCCACCGGCTATCCGGATGGCAATTTCCACACCCGCAATATCCGCAGCTTCCTGGATGAGGTGAAGGCGCAAACCGGCATTGATGCGCAGCTCCATTCCAATGGCAGCCTTTTGCCGATGCCGCAGATCAAGCGCGGCGTGCAACAGGGCCAGGTGCAGATCGGCGAGATTCTGCTTTCTGCCTATGGCAATGATGATCCCTTCTTCGAAGTGGATAGCATCCCTCAGCTTGCCTGGACTGATGATCAGGCGCGCAAGCTGGCCACATTGTCCCGCCCTTATATCGAAGCGCGTTTCCAACGGCAGGGGCTGAGTGTCCTTTATAGCGTGCCGTGGCCGCCTTCGGGCTTTTACACCAATGTGCCGGTGGAAAACCTGGAAGTGCTGCGCGGTTCGCGTATGCGCACCTTCAACGCCATGACAAACCGTTTTGCCACGCTGCTGGGCGCCACGCCAACCCTGGTGCAGGCGGCGGAAGTGCCGCAAGCCTTCGCGACCGGTGTGGTCAATTCCATGGTCACCAGCGCGGCCACGGGCGTTGATAGCGCGGCTTGGGATTTCGCGAAGGTCTTCACACCCATTGGCTTCACCCGCACGCATAACGTGATTTTCGTCCAGCGCCGCGCCTTTGAAGCCTTGCCGGCAGCACAACAGACCGCCATGCGCGAAGCGGCCAAGCGCGCCGAAGATCGCGGTTGGGCCTTGAGCGCGGAAGCGCGCGATGCGGCGCAGGCCACCTTGGCTGCCCGCGGCATGCAGGTATTGCAGCCGACACCGGCTGTGATGGAAGGCTTGTCGCGCATCAGCCAAACCATCGCGCAGGAATGGGCCACGCGCGCTGGTGAGGATGGCGCGAGACTTCTTGCCGCCTATCGGGCCTGAAGCGCATGCCATTCTTGCGCCGGGCACTTGATGGCCTTTACGACATCTCAGCAGGGTTGGCCGCGCTTTCCCTGCTCTCGATCTTTCTTGTCATGATGGCCCAAGTTGCCCTGCGTGAGATGAATATCCAATTCGCCGGCGCCGATGACCTGAGCGCCTATCTTTGCGTTGCGACGACGTTTTTTGCCCTGGCGCGGACCTTCAAGAATGGCGAATTGATCAGGGTTGGGCTTGCGATTGACAAGCTCGCGCCGCGCACCCGTCGCCTGTTGGAGATTATCGTTCTTCTGATGGCGGCGGTGGCTGTTGGCACGATTGTCTGGTTTACCCTGAATGATGTGCTATTTTCCATTGAGATCGAAGAAGTGGCCCAAGGCACTGTCGCCTTTCCGCTTTGGATCCCGAAACTGGCCATGCCCATCGGCGCGGGCGTTTTGCTCATTGCCATTCTTGATGAACTCATCCGCGTTCTGGTGGGCGAAGTCCCCTCCTATGTCGCGGCTGCGGCAGACCGTGCCGCGCGCGGCGATTTCTCGGCGGAGGTTTGAGCCATGGAATTATTGAGCTTTGCCCTGCTGCTGCTGATCCTGCTGTGCGTTTTGCTTGGCACGGG
>CAMCHA010000073.1 GCA_945874515.1 Asaia bogorensis | reverse complement strand
TGCCTGATGTGCGCGATGGGTTGAAGCCGGTGCATCGGCGCATTTTGTTCGCCATGCAGGATGCCGGCTACACGGCTGACAAGCCCTATCGCAAATCTGCGCGCGTGGTTGGCGACGTGATGGGTAAATACCATCCGCATGGCGATGCTTCGATTTATGACGCGCTGGTACGCATGGCGCAGCCCTTTTCCATGCGCCTGACTTTGATTGACGGGCAGGGGAACTTTGGCTCCGTCGATGGCGATCCGCCGGCAGCGATGCGCTACACCGAAGCGCGGCTTGCCCCCGCAGCCGGCGCATTGCTGGCTGGCATTGACGAAGACACGGTGGATTTCCAGCCGAATTACGATGAAAGCGTGGATGAACCGCGCGTGCTGCCGGCGGCCTTCCCCAATCTGCTGATCAACGGCGCGGGCGGCATTGCGGTTGGCATGGCCACCAATATCCCGCCGCATAACCCAACTGAAATCCTGGATGCGACGCTCGCGCTGATTGCCGATCCGGCGCTGACGCTGGAAGAGCTGATGAAGATTGTGCCGGGCCCGGATTTTCCGACCGGGGCGATGATTCTGGGGCGTTCCGGCATCCGTTCCGCGTTTGAAACCGGGCGTGGTTCGATCCCGCTGCGCGCGCGGGCAGAGATTGAGGAATTGCGCGGTAATCGCCAGTTGATTGCGGTTACGGAAATTCCCTATCAGGTCAATAAGTCCACGCTGCTTGAGAAAATCGCCGAATTGGTGCGTGCCAAGGCGGTGGAGGGCATTTCCGATTTGCGTGACGAAAGCGACCGTTCGGGGATGCGCATTGTCATTGAATTGAAGCGCGATGCGACAGCGGAAGTGGTGCTGAACCAGCTTTACCGCATGACACAATTGCAGACCTCCTTCCCGGTGAATTTCGTGGCCTTGCATGAAGGCCGGCCGCGGCAAATGGGCCTGAAGGACGCGCTGATGGCCTTCATCGCCTTCCGGGAGGAGGTGATTCTGCGCCGGTCTCGCCACCGCTTGGCGAAGGCGCGGGAACGCGGGCATTTGCTGATTGGCTTGGCGATTGCCGTCGCCAATCTGGATGAGATCATTCGCGTCATTCGCGAAAGCGCCGATGCACCAACCGCGCGTGCTGCCTTGATGAACCGCGATTGGCCGGCAGGCGATGTGGGTGTGTTGCTGGCGCTGGTGGATGATTATCGCAATGCCGTGACGCCCGAAGGCACAGTGCGGCTGACTGAAGAACAGGCGCGCGGCATTCTGGAATTGCGCCTGCAACGCCTGACTGGGCTGGAGCGCGAGAAGATTGTTGCCGAGCTTGGTGAGGTTGGCGGGCGTATTCGTGAGTTTTTGGAAATCCTGGCGAGCCGTCCGCGTCGGCTTGAAGTGATGGATCAGGAATTGCGCGAAATTCGCGCGCAGATTGCCTCCCCACGTATGACTGAGATTATGGATGGCATCGCCGATGTGGATGATGAAAGCCTGATCGAACCTGGCACCATGGTGGTGACGCTGACGCGTGACGGCTATGTGAAGCGCACGCCTTTGGAAACCTTCCGCGCCCAGGGCCGTGGCGGCAAGGGCCGCAGCGCGGCAACAACGCGCGAAGATGATGTCATCATCCGTACTTTCGTTGCGCATACCCATCAATGGGTGCTGTTCTTCACCGATCGCGGGATCGCCTTCCGCGAAAAGGTTTGGCAATTGCCGGAAGCCGGGCCGCAGGGGCGCGGGCGTTCCTTGCGACAGGTGCTGCAATTGCAGGAGGGCGAAGGTGTGACCGCCATTCTGCCACTGCCGATGGATGAGGATCTGTGGGAAGGGCTGCACCTGGTTTTCGCGACTGTGCAGGGCAATGTGCGGCGCAATCGGCTGTCTGATTTCAAGAATGTGCGCTCGGTCGGCCTGATCGCCATGAAGCTGGATGAAGGCGATAGCCTGGTGGGCGTTTCGACCTGCCGTGAAGGTGATGATGTGATGCTGGCGACGCGCGGCGGCAAATGCATCCGCTTCACCGCCGATGCCGATACGCTACGCGTATTTGCTGGGCGCGATTCAACGGGCGTGCGTGGCATTAAGCTGGCGCAGGGCGATGCGGTTATTGCGCTTTCCGTGCTGCGCCATGTGGAAGCGACCACAGAAGAACGCGCGGCCTATTTGAAGGCGGCGGCGCAGCGCAGGCGCGCCGCCGATGAGGAAACCGAAACGGCGCCCGTGGCCGAGGCGGAGGCTGATGAAGCGGTTGCGGAGATCACGCTGTCGCCGGAACGCTTTGACGCCTTGGCGGAAGCCGAGGAAATTCTACTGACGGTGACGGATGGCGGCTTTGGTAAGCGGTCTTCCGCGCATGAGTATCGCGTCACGGGCCGTGGCGGGCAGGGCATTGCTGGCATTGTGCTGAGTGCGCGCACGGGCCGCGAAGTGGTGGCCACCTTCCCGGCGCGCCCCGGCGATGACATCATGCTGGTAACCAATGGCGGGCAATTGATCCGGCTAAAGGCGGATGATGTGCGCCTGACCGGCCGCATGGCGATGGGTGTCACGCTAATGCGCCCCGCTGAAGGTGAGCGTGTGATCTCCTGCTTCCCGGTGGCTGACGAAGGTGGCGATGACGAAGCCGCCCCCGCGCCGGAGGAGAATGGCAATGGCTGAACGGATTGCACTTTATCCCGGCACGTTTGATCCGGTGACCAATGGGCATTTGGACATTATCAGCCGTGCCGCGCGGCTGGTGGATCGTCTGGTGATTGGTGTTGCCATCAATATTGGCAAGGGCCCTCTGTTTGAATTAGCCGAGCGGGTGGAATTGGTGCAGGCGGAAGTAAAACCAATCGCAGCGCGCACTGGCACCGCGATTGAAGTGCGCCCCTTTGAGGGCTTGCTCGTGGGTTTCGCCCGCGAAGTCGGCGCCTGCATGATTATACGCGGGCTGCGCGCGGTGACAGATTTCGATTACGAATTCCAGATGACCGGCATGAACCGTCGGCTGGATCATGAAATCGAAACCGTCTTCCTGATGGCGTCTGAAACCAATCAATTCATCGCATCGCGTCTGGTCAAGGAAATTGCGCGACTGGGCGGCGATATCAGCAGCTTCGTGCCGAAACTGACGCTGGAACGCACCATGGCGCGCGTTAAAGCCGGCGCCTGAGGAAAGGAAAAATCCATGCATCGCCGCTTTATGCTTGCCGCCGGTTTGGGCGCTTTGGCCTCTCCCGCCTTGGCGCAGGCAAATGATCCGGAAAACACGCTGATCCTGGAATTGAAGGATGGGCGCGTGACCATCCAGATGCTGCCTGACCTGGCGCCGCGCCATGTGGAGCGGATCAAGGTGCTGGCCCGGCGTGGCTTTTACGACAATACGGTATTCCACCGTGTGATCGAAGGCTTCATGGCGCAAGGTGGCGATCCCACCGGTACCGGCACGGGTGGATCGCCCTTGCCCAATCTGGTTGCCGAATTCAGCCCGCCAGCGCGCGCGCGCTTTTTGCGGGGCGTTTGCGGCATGGCGCGGTCTTCCGAACCCAATAGCGCCAATAGCCAGTTCTTCATAATGTTTGCGCCAACGCCTTCGCTTGATGGTCAGTACACCATCTGGGGCCGTGTGACGGCCGGCATGGACGCCGTTGACAAGATCAAGCGTGGCGATCCGCCGAGCGGCGTTGTGCGTGGCCCTGATCGCTTGCGCAGCATGCGCGTGGCCGCCGATATTCGTTGATACCCGAACCGAAAGACCAAAAACGATGTCTGAAACCGAAGCCCCTGCCGGGGATGGCGAAAACACCCTGCTCATTGAAATCGAGCACGGCACAGTGACCATCAAGCTGCGCCCTGATCTGGCGCCCTTGCATGTGGAGCGCATCAAGGCGCTCGCGCGGGAGGGCTTTTACGATAATGTGCCCTTCCATCGCGTGATTGAAGGCTTCATGGCCCAGGGCGGCGATCCGACCGGCACGGGCACCGGTGGTTCCGAATTGCCGGATTTGCAAGCGGAATTTAGCGAACCGTCGCGCGCGCGCTTTCTGCGCGGCGTTTGCGGCATGGCGCGCACCAGCAACCCCGATAGCGCGAATAGCCAATTTTTTATCATGTTCGCGCCGATCCCGAGCCTTGATGGCCAATACACCATCTGGGGTGAAGTGACGGGCGGCATGGATGCCGTGGACAAAATCAAGCGCGGTTCTGGTGGTTCCGGCATGGTGCAGGGGCCGGACCGGATCCGCAGCATGAAGGTGGCGGCGGATAACGCCTGAAGCCTGAGTTTGGCGAATGGGCGGCGCCGTGTTAAGGCGCCCGCCGTTCATGGGAGCTCGTAGCTCAGCTGGTAGAGCAACGGACTTTTAATCTGTAGGTCGAGGGTTCGAATCCCTCCGAGCTCACCAAACCCATGTTAAACGTGCTAACCTGATGGGTAGGCCCCACGGGCTTGATCAGAATATTGCCACAAGACGCGCGTTTCCATAGGCTTTCCCCAGCAGAGATCATCGGTTGATTTCAGGCCAGACATCAGCGTCGGCCTTCTGCGGCTACGGGGAAATTATCATCATGAAAAACGCGCCAACACTACAAATCCCGGGTGTTTATCATCACCGCGTTGGTGACATCATTGTCACCGCCATCAGCGATGGTTTCCTTGATGGCAATCTGGATGTCTTGCGCAACATCACCGAAGATGAAGCGCGCCAAATCCTGATGGCAAACTTCCGGCCCGCACGGCGCACCGCGGTCAATGCCTTCCTGATTTGGTCGGCAGGACGGCTCGCTTTGATTGAAACCGGGTGCGGCAATTACATGCAGCCAAGTTCCGGCAAGATCCTGACCAATCTGAAGGCGCTTGGTGTTGATCCCGCCGATATTGAAGTGGTGATGCTGACCCATATGCACCCGGATCATTCGGCCGGCCTCACGGATATGACCACTGGCTTGCCGCATTACCCCAATGCTGAATTGGTCATGCATGAAAACGAACCGAAGCATTGGTTTGATGATGGCGCGATGGCCAAAGGCACTGACCGCGAAAAGAAACTGTTCTTCCAGGCGGGGCGCGAACAGGTGCTGCCCTATCAGGATCGCTGGCGGCTGTTCCAGAAGGGAGAGGTCTTCCCTGGTGTCACCGCCATGCCGTTCCATGGCCATACACCAGGCCATTCCGGCTACCTGGTTTCATCAGGCGAGGATCAGCTTTTGATCTGGGGCGATATTGTCCATGTGCCGGAAGTGCAAACCGCCCGCCCGGAAGTCTGCATGGCATTCGATACCGATACCAAGGCGGCAGAAGCAACGCGCCGGCGCGTGTTTGACATGGTCTCGACCGACAGGCTGTTGGTCACGGGGATGCATTTGCATTTTCCGGGCTTCACGCATCTGGTGCCGCGCGGCAGCGGGTATCAACTGATACCTGCGGCCTGGGAACAGCAGATCTAGATCGTGGAGGGCGCCATGAACGCTGCGGATCATTTGCGAAACCGCCTCAAGGTCAGCGGCATCATCGCCGCGCCCGGCGCGCCCGATAGCCTGACCGCGCGGCTGATCGAACAGGCGGGGTTTGAGGCGATTTACATGACAGGCTTCGGCGCCACGGCGTCTCGGCTGGGGCGGCCGGATATCGGGCTGCTGACGCAGACGGAAATGACCACCCATGCGCGGGATATGGCGCGGGCGGTGCGCATTCCGATCATTGCCGATGCAGATACGGGCTATGGCGGGCCGGCCAATATCGCGCGCACGATCGAAGAATATGCGCAGGCCGGCGTTGCCGCGATCCATCTGGAAGACCAGGTGGCGCCGAAGCGCTGCGGCCAATTGGCCGGCATCAAACTGATCCCGGCAGAAGAAAACGTCCGGCGCCTGAAATGCGCCATTGCGTCCCGCCCCGCGAATGGGCCGCTGATCATCGGGCGGACAGACGCCATGCCGGCGATTGGCCCGGAAGAAGCCGTGCGCCGCGCGCTGATGTATCAGGATGCTGGTGTTGATCTGGTATTCGTTGATGGAATCAAGAAAATCTCCGAGGTTGAGATTGTGGCGCGGCAAGTACCCGGCCCCAAGGTTGTCAGCATTGTGGATGGTAATGAGACTACTGCGCTGACGGTGCGCGACCTGGAAGGCATGGGTTTTGCCGTGGTGTTCTATGCGGTGACGGCGCTTTTCACTGCCGCGCGTGCGGTGGCTGATGCGCTTGCCGTACTGAAGCGT
Organism: Asaia bogorensis; assembly: GCA_945874515.1. Taxonomy (GTDB): domain Bacteria; phylum Pseudomonadota; class Alphaproteobacteria; order Acetobacterales; family Acetobacteraceae; genus Neoroseomonas; species Neoroseomonas bogorensis_B. Next base: position 2,710 of record CAMCHA010000073.1, on the reverse strand, counting down.
GACGGCACCCCCGCCAACGCGGCAAGTGCCATCATGAGCTATGCGGAATTCAGCGCGCTGGTTGATCTGCCGCGCTTTCAGGCGCTTGATGAGACCTTCGGCTAACCTGCGCTACAGGCAAAGGAAGACAATCATGCAATTCGGACGTTTGGGCGTTTGGTGTTCCACGGATCGGCTGGATGCGTCAGCCTTGCGCGCCTTGCTGAACCGTGTGGAAGACCTCGGCTATGGTACCTTCTGGTATCCTGAATCGCGCGGCTATGAATCCATGGCGCTGGCGGGGTTTCTGCTGGCGAATAGCAAGAAGTTGGTGGTTGGTAGTTCGATTGCGAATATCTATGCGCGAGATGCCTTTACCGCGCGCCGTGGCCTCGCCACGCTGAATGCGCTGCATGAAGGGCGCTTTGCGCTTGGGCTTGGTGTCAGCCATATCCCGATGGTGGAAGGCTTGCGTGGCCATCGCTACGAAAAACCCATCCCCGCCATGCGCGGTTATTTGGATGGGCTGCGCAAGGCGGGTGGCGATGTGCTGGAAGGCCCGGTGCTGCTGGCGGCCCTTGGGCCGAAAATGCTTGCCCTTTCCGGCAGTGCGGCGGATGGCGCCGTGCCTTACAATGTGACACCGGAACACACCGCGCAGGCCGCGGCAATCATTGGCCCGGGCAAGGTGCTGGCGGTGGAACAGAAGGTTTGTATTGAAACCGATCCGGTGCGCGCCCGTGCGCTTGGGCGACGAGAACTTGCGCGTTATATGGCGCTGCCGAATTACGTGAATAACTGGCTGCGGCTTGGTTTTACCGAAGCGGAACTCGCCAATGGCGGCAGTGATCGCTTCATTGATGCCATGGTGCTGCATGGTGATGCCGCCAGCGTGAAGGTAGGGCTGCGCGCACATTTCACTGCTGGTGCAACGCATGTCTGCATTCAACCCGTGACGGAAGATGGCGACATCGCACATCGAGACGCCATGCTTGCCGCGCTGGCGGATACGTGATGGCCATGCTGAAGCTTGGCTATAAGGCATCCGCCGAACAATTCACGCCGGCGCAATTGCTGGAGTTTGGCGAACTCGCCGAAGAAATGGGGTTTGATAGCTGCTTCATTTCGGACCATTTCCAGCCCTGGAAACATACCGGCGGGCACGCACCGAATTCGCTTGTGTGGCTTGGCGCGCTTGGCGCGCGAACGCGGCGCATGGTGATTGGCACCAGCGTGCTGACGCCAACCTTTCGCTACCATCCTTCCATCGTGGCGCAGGCTTTTGGCACGCTTGGTTCGATGTTTCCTGGCCGCGTCATTCTTGGCATTGGCACGGGTGAGGGGCTGAATGAAGTGCCTTCTACCGGCCAGCCCTGGCCTGAATTCAAGGAACGCTTCGCCCGCATGCGCGAAGCCGTGCAATTGATGCGCAAGCTTTGGACCGAAGAACGCGTGAGCTTCGAAGGTCAATACTACCGCACCGAACACGCAACCATTTATGATCGGCCCGAAACTCCCGTGCCGATTTATGTCGCCGCTGCCGGCGCCATGGTGGCGAAATATGCCGGCCGCGCTGGGGATGGTTTTATCTGTACCAGCGGCAAGAAGCCGGAACTTTATACGGATACGCTACTGCCGAATGTTGTCGCGGGGCTGGAAGCAGCAGCGGCGCCCAAGCCCGATTATGATCGTATGATTGAAGTGAAGGTTTCCTTCGATACGGATAAGCAGCGCGCCTTGGAAGACACGCGTCATTGGGCGGCATTGGCACTTTCGCCAGAAGAAAAAATGTCAGTGGAAGACCCGGTGGAAATGGAGCGCTTGGCTGATGCACTACCGCTTGAGCGCGCCGCCAGTCGTTGGATTGTCTCCAACGATCCAGAAGAGCATGTGGAGCGTATCGGTTATTATGTCGGCCTCGGCTTCCGACATTTAGTGTTCCATGCGCCGGGGCCGGATCAGACGCGGTTTCTGCAGTTGTATGGGGAGCAGGTGCTGCCACTGCTGCGCCGCCGCTTCGCTTGAACGCCGGCCTGCAGCTTTTTGCGCTGCCTGGCCTGCCCATGGTGCAGGCAGGCGATGATCTGGCGGCATTACTGTCGGCCGCCATGGAGCGCGCTAGCCTTGCGCCACAAGCCGGCGATGTGCTGGCCATTGCGCAGAAAATCGTGAGCAAGGCGGAAGGGCGGAGCATTGCACTCGCCTCCGTTAAGCCGTCCGCAGCAGCGCACGAACTTGCCCAGCAAACCGGCAAGGATGCGCGGCTTGTGGAATTGATCCTTTCGGAATCAGAACACGTGGTGCGCGCGCGGCCGAATTTGATCATCGTCAAGCATAGGCTTGGTTTCGTCATGGCCAATGCTGGCATTGATCAATCTAACGTTGGTGAAGATAGCCACGCATTGCTTTTGCCGCGCGATCCCGATTCCAGTGCAGCGGCACTTTCCGTGCGGCTTGGCCTGCCCGTGGTGATCACGGATAGCTTCGGCCGAGCCTGGCGGCGCGGCACGGTGGGTGTTGCGATTGGCGCGGCGGGCCTGCCGGCTCTGCGCGACCTACGCGGCCTACCGGATTTGTTTGGCCGCACCTTGATGGTCAGCATCACGGGTTTTGCTGATGAAATCGCCGCCGCAGCGGGCTTGGTGATGGGGCAGGGCGCCGAAGGCCAACCGGCAGTATTATTGCGCGGGCTTTCCTGGTCTGGGGAAGCAAACCCCGCCGCCGAATTGCT
>CAMCHA010000072.1 GCA_945874515.1 Asaia bogorensis | reverse complement strand
TGACGATACGGTCTAGCTGTAAAGTATCGGCAGGATGCCCCGATATGGGCGTAAATTTCTCGCCCGAAGCCGCCTCCACCAAGCCTTCGGCCGGCGGCAGCGCCGGGCCCTCCTGGGCGGGCGGTATTGGGCCAAGCGGTCATGGTGTTCCCCCTTGCTGTTAGGCAAAATCACTCCCAATCCCTGGGCAGGATGCAATCATTCCCGGTACCTTGCCGAGGCCCTTCCCACGCCGCAGAGTGATCAAGAAGAGGAAACGCCATGGAACAGGATGCGCGGGCGCGAAACCCGCTTTTCGGCCCGAATAAATTCAAGCTTGGCATTTTCAGCGCCAATTGCGATGGCGGCCTGACCATGAGCCGCGCGCCGGAACGCTGGAAGGCTGATTGGGATGATATCGCGGCGATGACGCAAATCGCCGATGCCGCGGGCCTTGAATTCATTCTGCCGGTCGCGAAATGGCGCGGCTATCAGGGGGATGCGAATATCTATGGCCGATCCCTTGAGACGCTCACGCATGGCGCGGCCCTTGCCGCGATCACGAAACGTATCGCGATCTTTTCTACCGTGCATGTGCCGGTCGTCACCCCCGCCTTTGGCGCCAAGGCGATTGCGACGATTGATCACGTGAGCCATGGGCGCGCGGGGCTCAATATCGTCTGCGGTTGGAACCAGGCGGAATTTGATCTACACGGCGTCACCATTCAGCAGGATAAGCGCTATCAGCATGGGCTGGAATGGTTCCGCATTTGGTCAAAAATGCTGGCGGGCGGGCCGGAATTCGATTGGGATGGAGAATTCTTCAAGCTCAAGAATTGCCACACCAATCCGGTTTCCGTGCAACGCCCCTGGCCACCGGTCATGTCGGCGGGGTTTTCGCCGGCGGGGCGGGACTTTGCCTCTCAGGCGGCAGATGTGCTGTTCCTGAACGTGACGGAATTGGGCCAGGTGCCAGCACTGCTTGAAGATGTCCGCCAGCATATGGCGCGCTATCAGCGCCAGATAGGCGTTTTCACCATGGGCCATGTGGTCTGTCGCCCAACAAGGCGGGAAGCCGAGGAATTCTTCCATTATTTCGCAGAAGAAATGGCAGATACAGCGGGCCAGGCTTATTATCGGAACAATCGCGGCGCCGTAGTGGGCACGCCAGGGCAACAAATAGCGCGGCCTTTTGAAAACCGCTTCACCCGTGAAGGCCGCTTCAAATTCGATGGCGCCTATCCCGGTTCCTACCCCTTTGTCGGCACGCCTGATGACATTGCCGATGAAATGGCGCGCATGAGTGCGACTGGGCTTGCCGGCTGCACCATTGCTTTCCTCGATTACCTCAAGGAAATTCCCTATTTCGTGCAGGAAGTGCTGCCGCGGCTGGAAAGGCTTGGGCTGCGCCTACCAGGATAAATCTGGCCCTTGCAGCACTTTGATTTCCGCGCCCAAACTGCGCTACTCAATGGAGGCTCAAGAAAATGGCGCAATTCACCCGTCGTGCGGCACTCGGCGCTTCGGCATTGCTCGCCATGCCAGCCTTGGCGCAGACACGCTTTCCTGAACGGCCCATCCGCCTGATCATTCCTTGGGCGGCGGGCGGGCCGGCGGATATCGGCTTTCGCATCATGGCGGATCACGCATCGCGCAGCCTGGGCCAGCCGGTGGTGGTCGAAAATCGCGGCGGCGCATCAGGCATTCTGGGCGCCATGGCGCTGCAAGAAGCGCGGCCCGATGGCTATACGATTTCGCAAATGCATGTCGGCGTGGTGCGGCAAATGCTGATCAATCCCCGCCCGCCTTATGATCCGATCAATGATCTGACGTACATTCTGCAAATTACCGGCTTCGTCATGGGCCTGGTGGTGCGCGCGGATTCTCCCTGGCAGAGCCTTGACCAACTGCTCGCTTACGCAGGCGCCAATCCGGGCAAGCTCAATTTCGGCACGCTTGGCATTGGTTCAACGCAGCATCTGGTGGTGGAACGCATCGGCTTTCAACGCGGCTTGAGCTGGACGCATGTGCCCTATCGCGGCACTTCGGACACGCTGCGCGCGCTGCTGGGCGGGGAGATTGATTTTGCCTCGGAAGCATCGGGCTGGGCGCCGATGGTGGAAGCGGGGCAATTGCGCCTGCTCGCGATTTATACCTCAGCCCGCGCCAAGCGTTTTCCGGCTGTGGCGACGCTGAAAGAACAAGGCTTGGATATTGTGGTGGATAGTCCGGGCGGGTTGATCGGCCCGCGCGGCATGGATGCCGGCGTGGTGCGCGTATTGGCAGAAGCCTTCACCGCCGCCGCGCAAGACCCCGCGCATGTGCAATTCCTGGAACGCGTTAATCAGCCGCTGATCCTGCTGGATGGCCCAGCCTATCGGGACGCCATGCGCCAGACCATGGATGACGAACGCGCGCTGCTGCGCCGGCTGAACCTGGCGCCCAGTTAGATTTTTTTGAGAAGCTGAGTAACCGCATCGGCTGCGCCTAAGGCGTACAAAAAAGCCCGGGCAAGCTGCCCGGGCTTTAGCTTGGCGCAAAAGCGCCATTCACATCAGCGAGGCAGACGCCCAAATTGCCCCGAACCGGGGGCTGAGCCTGCGCGGCGGCGCGACGCTTCGCCTCCGCCACCACCACCGCCACTGCGGGCCGGGCCGGAGGATGGCCGGCGCGGGCGTTGCTGTTCCTGCGCCTGACGCGGCTTTTGCGCCGCGCGTTGCGGGCGGGCCTGACGCGGCGGACGTGCTGGGGCTGCTTCCTCGGCTTCCCCAGTGCGGCGATCTTCCGCAGGGATCTGCGTGCGGATCAGCTTTTCAATCGCGCGCAGCTTGTCGCGGTCTTCACCCGAACACAGCGCAATCGCAATACCAGCCGCGCCGGCGCGCGCAGTGCGGCCAATGCGGTGCACATAGGTTTCCGGCACTTCCGGCAAATCAAACTGGATGACATGGGTCACGCCATCCACATCAATGCCGCGAGCGGCGATATCGGTCGCCACCATGACCGGCGCCCGGCCATCACGGAAGGCAGCCAAGGCGGCTTCACGTGCATTTTGGGATTTATTGCCATGGATCGCATTGGCGCTGATGCCATCTTGATCCAACTGATTAACAATTCGATCCGCCCCATGCTTGGTGCGGCTGAAAATCAGCGCGCGACCAACGCCTTCGCCACGCAGCAATTCCGCCAATACGCGGCGCTTATCCTGCCGATTGGCGTGAATGACGCGCTGCGCCACTTTCTCAGCCGTGGTCGCCACCGGCGCCACCGCCACGCGCACGGGCGATTTCAGCATTTCATCCGCCAGGCGGTTGATTTCCACCGGCATGGTGGCGCTGAAAAACAGCGTCTGGCGTTCCACAGGCACCGCACGGATCAGGCGACGAATGGCCGGCAGGAAGCCCTTATCGAGCATCTGATCCGCCTCATCCAATACCAGTGTGCTGACATGATCGAGCCGCGCGGAACCCTGTTCCAAATGGTCCTGCAAACGGCCAGGTGTTGCCACCAGCACATCAATACCGCGGCCAAGCGCCTGGCGCTGACCGCCAAAGCCGACACCGCCGAAAATGGTCGCGATGGAAAAGCCAAGATGCTTGCCATAGGTGCGGAAGCTTTCGGCGATTTGCGTCGCCAATTCGCGCGTGGGGCTCAGCACCAGCACGCGGCAGCCACCACGCGGCGGGCGGCCCTTCAGCAAAGCAAGCTTATGCAGCAGGGGCAGCGCAAAGGCTGCGGTCTTGCCGGTACCGGTTTGGGCAATGCCCAAAAGGTCGCGCCCTTCCAGCACAGCCGGAATGGCCTGGGCTTGGATGGGGGTTGGGGATTTGTAGCCCTCATCCTTCAATGCCTGAAGGAGAAGGGGGTTGAGGCTCAGAGCCTCGAAGTTATCGGTCACGATGAATCCTAAATCAGCCGCGCACAGCCTTCCGGGCCAAGCGCGGCTTGGGGCAGAAAGCCCCGCGGGATTGGGACCGTCCTAAGTGGGAAAAGCGATCTGGCCGACCCGGGCCCGCACCGCGCTTCCGGGGAAGCGGCGGGGACCGATCACGCAGCCGGCAGGGCGCGAGGCGCGCGGAATAACGCGCTGACCAGATGTATATGGGCGCCATTCGGGGCGAAAGCAAGGCGGGGGACGGTCGCTGTCCCCCCAGGCGACTTTGCCTGATCGCATTTTCCGAGTCGCCAAGTGATTACACCAAGAACGCTCAAGGCACCCGCCGTTTCGTCACCCCCACCGAAAGCATAGCCGCCGCCAGATCGAAGGTCGCGCCCGAGATGTTCCGCGCCATCACTCGCACCGTGTTGTTCGACCACACGGCCGCATCGAGCTCGATGAACCGCGTCGACGACACCAGTGATGACGTTGCCAGGTCGCCAGCCCACGCCCCGTTCACCGTCACATCGATCTGCACCGTCGCCCCCGGCGCCAGGCTTGGCAGGTCCCGGGACACCTTCGCCGCGACCCCCCACCGCCCTGAGCCGAACAGCGCACCCGTCCAACAGCGGGATGCCAGTCAGCACCGCGGGGGCCGCCTCCGGCAGCCCGTAGAGGCGTAGGGACTGCAGGTCGATCGGCCCGTCAAACCTTGACCTGCTCATAGGCCAGCGATGCGCCGATGCGGATCGTCTGCCGGGATTGAAGTTCGCATCATCCATCACCGCGCCGACATTTCTGCCCCTTGCCGGGCGTGCGGGCAACGCGAAGATCAGCGCTTGAAGGCGAGCGCAAGGCCCGCGCCCACGAGCACCCCGCCGCCTGCCCGATTGAAACCGCGCCGCACGGAGGGTCGCCGCACCAGCGAGGACATCTGCCCCGCCAACAGGGCGTAGAGGAGGGCGTTGGCCGCCGCGAGGGCGACGAAACTCGCCACGAGCACTGCAGCCTGAGGCAGAAAGGGCGCATCGGGCGAGATGAATTGCGGTACGAATGCCACGAAAAAGGCAATGCCCTTGGGGTTGAGGGCAGTCACCAAATAGGCCTGACGGAAGGCAGCCCCCGCTTCAAGGGGTGGCGTGGCCTCGGCAGATACCGGGGCGCGCCACAGCTTCACGCCCAGATACACAAGGTAGGCTGCGCCTGCCCACTTTAGCGCCGTAAAGGCCACCGACGAAGTAGCCAACAAAGCGCCCAGCCCGGCCAAGGACAGCGTGATGGCGGTCAGGTCACCAAGCGCGACGCCCGCGACCAGCGGAAGGGCGTTGCGACGCCCTACGCCAAGGGACTGGCCGATCACCAGCAGGATGGTCGGCCCCGGAATGGCGAGCATCACCGCTGTGGCCAGGAGGAAAGCGATCCAAGATTCAATCGTCATGGGAGTTAGGTTATTGCTCCGAAAGGCGCTTTGTCCATCCCCTGCGCGCGGATGGACGTCAAGCTGTCGTCCCCTGCAGGGTGTGGCCGGAGGCGGCGAACCCGTCGTGAGCCCGCCAGGCCGGCCTCCAAAGTACCGGCTACATGTTGCCCCGGCATGCCGGGAGATAAGGCGGCGCGGGTGCGCGGTTGAGTGGCGCATCCCTCCCTGCCTAGCGTTGTCCAGGGGGAAAGCGTCATGGAATCCGCTTGGCTTGAAAACGCTCAGGCAGATAATCGCATTTTCCTAGTCGCCAAGTGATTCCACTTGGCTTGAAAATGCTCAGGCCGACATCTTGATCGGCGGTTCCACATCCGGCGGCAGTGGGCAGACATAGGGTGTCACTGCCATGCGCTTTTCATGATCCGCCTTGGCGGCGGCCAGGATTTCCGGATTGGCGATGGCATCCACCGCCGTGCCGGCCATGATTTTCGCCACATGCACCAGGCCCTTATGGGCAATGCCGGATTTACCCTGAGCCGTCAGCTGCCAGGAATGGCCCGGCGTGCCGATGGCGCAAGTGGCGCCCCTCGCCTGCACCGTGGGCACCGCCCAGGATACATCGCCGACATCGGTGGACCCCACGCCGCCAAAGCCCTTGTTTTCCAGCGGCACGATTTTGTCGCAAAGCGGCAATTCCATCTCGGACGCCAAGCCATGGCGACGGAAGGCGGAAACGATATCCTCAGGCTTAAGCGTCGCCTGGATTTCGCGCGCATAGCGGCGATCTTCATCATCAAATTGCGGCGGGCCCAAGCGCTGGAAATTATCGTACATCGCCTTTTCCAGCGGTGTATTGCCCATGAGATTCGAAACCGCGCTCACCACTTTGGTGCTGACGCTGGTTTCTGTCATCAGCGCTGCGCCATCGGCGATTTTACGCACCCGTGTGACGAGCCCGTTCAATTCCACCAAATCACGCGCGCGGATCAGATAACGCACCTTGGCCGTGCCCTGCACCACATTGGGCGCAATGCCGCCGGCATCCAGATAGGCGTAATGGATACGCGCATCGGATGGCATGTGTTCGCGCATGTAATTCACGCCAACATTCATCAATTCCACCGCATCCAAGGCGCTGCGGCCCAAATGCGGCGCGGCGGCAGCGTGTGATGACCGGCCGATAAAGCTGAAATCAATGCGCGTATTGGCGAGCGATACTGGCTCATTCACCGCAGAAAACGCCGCCGGATGCCAGCAAATCGCCATATCCACATCATCAAAACAGCCCGCGCGCACCATGAAGCCCTTGGCAGCACCACCTTCTTCCGCCGGGCAGCCATAATAGCGCACGCGCCCCTTAATGCCGTTTTGCGCGAGCCAATCCTTCACCGCACTCGCCGCCAGCAAGGAAGCGGCACCGAGCAGATTATGCCCGCAGCCATGCCCACTGCCATCGCCCGGCAGGGGGCGCGGTTCAGCAATGCCGGCTTCCTGCGACAACCCCGGCAGCGCATCATATTCGCCCAGGATCGCAATGATCGGGCCTTCTTCGCCCGCTTCGCCCATCACCGCGGTTGGAATGCCGGCCACATTCGTGGTCACGCGAAAGCCATGGGCTTCCAGCATGGCGGTATGCTCGGCGCAGGAACGGTGTTCGGCATAGCATAGTTCCGGCATGCCCCAGACGCGGTCACTGAGTTCAATCGCCTCAGGCGCCTTGGCATCCACCAGCCGCCAGATTTCTTCGGTATTGCGCATCACCTTGGCCTCCTGATTGGTCGCTTCAGTTTCGCGCGCCGCCCCCGCCAAGTCCAGGGGTGGACGGGCCGGGGCGGGCAGCGCAAGCTTTATGTCTTGTGGAAAGGAAACCGCCATGGCCCGCGTGCGTGAAGTCTCGCCCGAGGAACTAACACCGGAACTCCGCGATATCTGGCATCGCTATGTCACCGGCTATGGGCCCTTTGAGGAACAATTGGCGGTCTTCGCCCATGTGCCGGCGGCGCTACGCCATTTGATGCCAATGCTGATGGAATTGCGCGCGGCGGGCACGCTACCGCGGCGTTATCTGGAATTGGCGATTGTGGTCGTCTCCAAGCTTAATGCTTGCGATTACTGCGTTGATCACCACGGGCCGTTTCTGGCCGTGGAAGGCATCCCGACCGAGGCTTTGGAAGGCTTGCCGGGGCGGATTGATCACCCTTCGCTGACGCTGATTGACCGCCTGGTGGCGGAATATTCCGTGGCCGCCTGGGAGAACAGCCATCGCGTGCCAGAACGCCTATTCCGGGGCCTGCGCGAGCATTTTTCCGAGGCGCAGATTGTGGAACTCACGCTCCGCATCACGCTATGCGGCTTCTTCAACCGCTTCACGGGCGCGCTTGGCATTGATGCGGCGGCGCATAGCCAAGCGGCGGCGGAGTAGTCTGGTTTGAGCGACTGATTCACCGCTTCGGTCATTCGACCTACGCGGATCAGGCGCTACGCCCCCTTCACGCCCCCCGCCGTCAGCCCCGCCACAATCTGCTTTTGCGCCACCAGCGTCAGGATCAGCACCGGCGCGGTCACCAGCAACGCCGCGGCTGAAAGCGGCCCCCAGGCCACTTGCTCAAAGGTGAGCATGTTATTCACCGCAACCGGCAATGTGCGGGTTTCTCGCCCCGCCAGCACCATGGCGAAGATAAAATTATTCCAGGAAAAAATGAAGGACAGGATAGTGGCAACTGTAATCCCAGGCCGCGCCAGTGGCATCGCCACATAGCGAAAGGCCTGCCAGATGGTGGCACCATCCACCAAGGCGGCTTCTTCCAATTCTGGCGGCAGGCCTTCAAAGAAGGAAATCATTACCCAAACTACAATCGGCACGGTGATCACCAAATGCGTGATGACAATCGGCGCCAGCGTGCCGGTTAATTCCAGCCATTGGAACAGTAGGAAAAGCGGAATCAGATAGGAAAGCCCAGGCGTGATGCGCGCAATCAGGATCAGCGCCGCCGCGCGCATCGCCTGCATTTTGGCAATGCCGTAGCCCGCCGGCACGCCAATCAGCAGCGCAATTCCGGTCGCGCCGAAGGACACCACAATGGAATTCCAGGCAAAGCGCAGGAAATCATTGCGCGCGAAAACTTCGCGGTAATTGTCCAGCGTCGGTGATTGCGGGATGAAGATCGGCGGCCAATCCGTATTGTCCAGCTCATTCTTGAAGGATAGCGACAGCATCCACAGGAAAAACAGGATGGCCGGCGAAATCAGCACCAGCACGGAAAAGCCAAAGCCGATATTGCCGATTAGCCGGCGCAGGCGATATTGCCCGGCGCTGCGAAGCCGCAAATCAGTCATGTCATTTTAACCCTCTGACGCGTCCACAATAAAAGTGCCGCCAGCGCCAGGATGATGATGAAGAACACCACCACCACGGCCGAGGCATAGCCAACATTGTAGAAGGCAAAGGCTTGCAGATAGAGAAAGATATTGATCGTCTCACTCGCCGAACCTGGCCCGCCCTGGGTGATGACATAGATCGTATCAAAGGCCTTCAGCGCATCAATGCAGCGGATAATCAGCGCCACGACAATAAAGGGCATCAGCAAAGGCAGCGTGATGTGGCGGAAGGCCTGCCAGCCATT
>CAMCHA010000071.1 GCA_945874515.1 Asaia bogorensis | reverse complement strand
AGATTCTGCCAGGGGGAGGCGCTTTTGGGATCAAGCTTCTGCGCCGTCTTCAGCGTGGCAACAGCTTCATCAATACGCCCGGCGCGCTTCAGCATAACGCCGAGCAGATTGGTCAGCGCGAAATCCTTGGGCTTGCGCGCCTGGACTGGGGCCACCAGCTCCGCCGCTTCGGCATGGCGCCCAGCCGAAGACAAGGCCAAGGCATAGGGGGTGCAAATCGCCGCCACCGGCACGCCATGGGCCAGCGCCTTGACGAAGGCGTCAGCTGCTTCCGCATGGCGTCCTCGGCCAGCCAGCAGGGCGGCCAATTGCTGCCAGGCGGCGCCATTGCCGGGCTGTTCCGCCAGACGGGCGCGCAGGCTTTCTTCCAGCCGGGCCTGATCGGCGGGCGGGAGCGGGGATGGGGCCGGCTTTGCCGGGCGAGGCTTCTGCCGCATGCGGCGATTTCAATCCTGCGGTTATGCGAAACAGCTTTATTTGTCGTCTATCACTCGTCCCGGCTTTTGGACACACCCAAAGGTAAAGGGCGACTCGACGGCTGCGTTGTTTCCCGGCGCGCGCCCCGGTATGTTCGCCGCGAATCAGGGAACAAGACATGAACGATCTATTTGGTCGCGGCGGTCCTCGGAAGGGGGAGGCCAGGCAGCAGGAAGGCTATTCCGCCAAGGATATTGAAGTGCTGGAGGGGCTGGAACCCGTCCGGCGTCGCCCCGGCATGTATATCGGCGGCACGGATGAAAACGCGCTGCATCATCTGGCGTCCGAGATCATTGATAACGCGATGGATGAGGCCGTGGCCGGTCATGCCGACCGTATCGAAGTAACGCTGGAAGCCGATAATTGGCTGATGGTGCGCGATAATGGCCGCGGCATTCCCGTGGACCCGCACCCGAAATTCCCGAAGCTCAGCGCGCTGGAAGTGATCCTGACCACGCTGCATTCCGGGGGCAAATTCTCCGGCAAGGCCTATGACACTTCAGGCGGGCTGCATGGCGTGGGGTCTTCCGTGGTGAATGCGCTGTCTGAACGGATGGAGGTAGAAGTCGCGCGTGATCGTACCCTGTTCACCCAGGTCTATTCACGCGGCAAGGCGATCACGAAACTGAAGGATGCGGGCGCGGTGCAGAATCGCCGCGGCACTACCATTCGCTTCAAGCCGGACCCGGAGATTTTCGCCAAGCAAACCTTCCGCCCGGAACGGCTGTATCGTTTCTGCCGGTCCAAGGCGTATTTGTATCGCGGCGTTGAAATCCGCTGGGCCTGCGACCCCGCGCTGATCAAGGATGAAACGCCGCCGCAAGCCGTTCTGCATTTTCCTGGTGGGCTTTCTGACTTCCTGACCGCCGCTTTGGAAGGCCGCCCCACCGTAGTGCCAGCCGCCTGGTCGGGTGAGGCGGAATTCCCCGAAGGCGCGGGGCGCGTTGAATGGGCGGCAAGCTGGGTGGAACGCGGCGATGGGTTTCTGAACACCTACGCGAATACCATCCCGACCCCGCAGGGCGGCACGCATGAAGCGGGCTTTCGTGCTGCATTGGTCAAGGGCTTGCGCGCCTATGGCGAACTCAAGAAGGAAAAGCGGGCCGCCAATGTAACTGCCGAGGATTTGCTCGGCCCCATCGCGGCGATGCTTTCGGTCTTCGTTCGCGAACCGCAATTCCAGGGCCAGACCAAAGATCGGCTGACCAGCCCGGAAGCGGCACGCCTGGTTGAAATGGCTTTGCGCGATCATTTCGATCATTGGCTGACAGGCGACCCCGCGATGGCGGATAACCTGCTCGCCTTCGCGATTGAACGGGCCGAGGACAGGCTCCGTCGGCGGGCGGAGAAAGACACGCCGCGCAAGACCGCAACGCGGAAGCTCCGCCTGCCCGGCAAGCTTTCCGATTGCGCGCGCGAAAGTGCTGATGGCACGGAGCTTTTCCTGGTTGAGGGCGATTCCGCCGGCGGTTCCGCCAAGCAAGCGCGAGACCGCGAAACCCAGGCTGTATTGCCGCTGCGCGGCAAGATTCTGAATGTCGCCAGCGCCAGTGTGGAAAAGCTTCGGCAAAATCAGGAATTGAAGGATCTGATCGAGGCGCTCGGCTGCGGTGTTGGTGATCGGTTTGACATTGCCAAGCTACGCTATGGGCGCGTTGTGATCATGACCGATGCGGATGTGGATGGCGCGCATATTGCCGCCCTTTTGCTGACCTTCTTCTATCGCGAATTGCCGGAATTGGTGCGCCAAGGCCGTGTGTTTTTGGCGCAGCCACCGCTTTTTCGCCTGCAAGCGGGCAGCGTTTCTGTTTATGCAATGGATGATGCGGATCGCGAACGCGTCTTGAAGGCGCGGTTCAAATCCAATCAAAAAGTAGAGGTCAGCCGCTTCAAGGGGCTTGGCGAAATGCCGGCGGCGGTACTCAAGGAAACCACCATGGACCCGAAGAAGCGCACGCTGCTCCGTGTCATGCTGGCGCCAGAGGATCGGTCTTTTACCAGCGAAAGGGTGGAAGAATTGATGGGCCGCCGCCCGGAATTGCGCTTCCGCTTCATTCAGGAAAATGCCGGGCGCATCGCCGCCGAAGCGCTGGACGCCTGAAGCAGACTATCCAGCGAAAGCCTGGGTACGCACCAGCCGCGCATATAGCCCATCGGCCGCCATCAATTCCTGATGGGTGCCCTGTTCCACCGCGCGCCCGCCTTCCATCACCACAATCCGGTCCGCATCGCGCACGGTTGCCAAGCGGTGCGCGATCACAAGTGTCGTGCGGCCCTGACGCAGCCGCGCCAGGGCTTCCTGCACCAGGGCTTCGTTTTCCGCATCAAGCGCGCTGGTTGCCTCATCCAGCAACAACACGCGCGGATCACGCAAAAGGGCGCGCGCCAGGGCCAAACGCTGGCGCTGCCCGCCAGATAGCCGATTGCCGCCGGGGCCGAGTTCCGTCTGATAACCAGCCGGCAAGGCGCTGATGAAATCATGCGCCGCCGCCGCGCGGGCTGCCGCTTCAACTTCCGCCGCCGTCGCGCCAGGCCGCCCGCAGGCGATATTGGCGAAGGCCGTGTCTTCGAAAATCACCGCATCCTGCCCGACATAGGCAAGTGAATCGCGCAAGCTTTCAAGGCTGAGGTCGCGGATATCCACGCCATCCAGCAAAACGCGCCCTTCGGTCACATCATAAAGCCGCGGCACCAGGGCAAGTGCGGTGGATTTCCCGGCGCCGGAGGGGCCAACAAGGGCGACTGTCTGGCCGGGTTCGGCTGCGAAACTTAAGCCCGCAAGTGCTGCATCTGGCACATCTTCATAGCGGAAGCCCACCGCATCAAAGGCAATGCGCCCGCCCCCTTCCGGCAGCGCCACTGGGCTTGCGGGGCTGGCGATCTGGCGCGGTGTATCAATCACGCCGAATACGCGCGCCAAGCCAGCAAGCCCTTCCTGCAAGGCTGAATTCAAGGATCCCAAGGCGCGCACCGGGCGCGCAGCAATCAGCACGGCGGCGACAAAGCCGGTGAATTCGCCGATGGTGCCCTGCCCGCTGGCGACGCGAAACCCAACCACGCCCAGCACCGCCGCCACCGCCAAGCCGCCCAGAACTTCCAGCATCGGATCAAGTGACGCGCGCGTGCGCTGGATGGTGAAAATACTCTCCCGCAGCCGGGTGAATAGGGTATTGGCGCGCGCTTCCTCGGCGGCTTCCAGCCGATAGCCTCGCACCACCCGCGCCGCGCCAAAGCTTTCCGTGAGCCTGGTTGCCGCATCGCCCACACGATCCTGCATGCCGCCGGAGGCACGGCGGATGCGCTTGCCAAGCTTCAGGACAGGCACCACGGCAATCGGGTAAAGCAACGTCGCAATCAAGGACATTTTCCAATCGAGCCACAGCATGGACCCGATCAGGCCAATCAACGTCAGCACATCGGCGATGGCATTGATGGATTTCGTCAAAGCTTCACGGATCAACCCGGCATCCGTCGTGAAGCGCGCGGCGTGGCGCGCCGGCGCATCCCGCGCCACATCGGCAAGGTCTGCCCGGGTCAGCGCCTTGAACAAATCGCGCTGCAGATTTTCCACCACGCGCAGCACAACGGATTGCACGGCAACCGCCTGGCCGAATTGCGCGAGCGCCTTGAAGGACGTCACCAGGACAATCACGATTGGGATCAGCCACACCACGCGCTGATCGCCCGCCGTGAACAGATCAAACGCCTGTTGGATGACAATAGGGTAAAGCGCGGTCGCGCCAGACACACCCAGCGTACAGACCAGCGCCAGCAGGATGCCCCTGCCATGCTGGCGGAGATAGGAACGCCAGAGCCGAAAGGTCAGCGTGCGGGTGGAGGTGTCATTCATGCTGCGCCGCTTATAGCCCTGGATGGGCTGGTTGCGATAAGGGGCTTGCCAGACCCCACAAAAAGCTGCTAGTTCCCTTTTTGTTCCTGTTGGGTGTGGCTGGATCCCCATCGCGTCGCACCCTTCCCGTTATCAGCGTGCGAGTTCGGGGGGAGGTTGTACCTCCCCCCGCCCTCTCTTGCGCGCTGCTCCCCAGTCTTGCAGTTTGCCCGCGTGTTGAATGCGCTCCGCCGCCACGCTTCCCTCGTGGTCATTTTCCTGATTGCCGTGACAGCTGGGCTTGCCACCCTTCAATTGAGGGGCGCCGAGGCCTTCATGGCAGCGCTTTGGCATGCCTGGGACTTGTTCCTGTTTATCGTCCCATCACTTGTCGCGGGGCTGCTGCTGGCCGCCGCACTGCGGCAATTGCTCTCCCCAGATGCGCTGGCGCGCTTGATGGGGGCGGAAAGCGGGATTTTTGGCCTGTTTATCGCCACCCTGGTCGGCACGCTTTCCCCGGGCGGGCCCATGGCCGCCTTTCCGCTGGTGTTGGTGCTGGCCGGCGCCGGGGCGGACCGGGGCGCGCTGGTCGCCTTCATCCTGGCCTGGTCGCTCAATGGCTTTCAGAAACTGCTGGTCTATGAGGCCCCGCTGCTGGGCCTTGATTTCGCGTTGCTGCGCACGCTGATCACCTTCCCCATGCCAATGATCGCGGGCTGGATCGCGCGACGCGTGCCCATCGCCTGGGAGCCGCCGAAATGAGCGGGCCGCAGATCATCCTTTGGGTGATAGCGCTGGTGGTATTGGCGCTTTGCGCCCGCCGCGGCATGCCCCAGGCGAGGCGCGCGGTGGCGGAGACCAATCGCGGTTTTTGGCGCATCCTGCCGATGTTTTGCGTGGCCCTGCCAATGGCCGCCTTCCTGTCGGAATTGGTGCCAGCCGATATCGCGACGGCTTGGCTTGGCAAAGATTCTGGCTTGCAGGGGATTATGTTGGCCTCATTCGCGGGCGGCATCATGCCGGGTGGGCCTTTCGTAACCTTCCCGCTGGTGATCACCTTCAGCAAGGCCGGTGCGGGGGTCGCGCAAATGACAGCGCTGCTCACCGCCTGGTCGGTCTATGCGCTGCACCGGATTCTGACGTGGGAGTACCCGGTGCTGGGCTGGCGCTTTGTGGCGATGCGCCTGGCGTCGTCCTTTTTCCTGCCTGTGCTGGCGGGGCTGATCATGCAAGCGCTGCTGCCGTTTTTTGCGATCAATCTTGCGGCGCCTTGAGGGACAGGTCGCACATTTGGCTTACGCAAGGCTATGAACCATGATTATCTTCGCCCAGACGCAGAAGGCTGTTTTCTTGTGTCCCTCGGGAGATTACACTGACCAAAGAAGACTTTTGGGCTAGGCACACCATTTGGAGGAGACGATGTCAGATAAGCTAAAGCTTAACCTTAGATTTTGTTATGGTATTAAAAGACTGGAAGCTGAGCTAGAGTTTAAGCATAAAGGGTACGCAATCTACGCCCCCAACGGCGTCATGAAAACATCATTTGCGAAGACAATGATGGACCTTTCTCAAGGCAACAAGCCTAAAGACCTACATTTCCCAGATCGTGAGTCTATCTTTGAGGTTACTCTGAATGACGAAGCACTAAAGAAAGAGGAAATACTTGTCGTTCACTCTTACGATGATAAATTTGCTTCAAACCAAGTGTCCACCCTTCTTGCGAATTCCGCACTCAGAATACAATATGAAGAAATTCACCGCTCTATAAGTGAATCAAAAAAGCAACTAGATAAAGCGTTGAAACGCGTTTCTGGCCTTGGTGAGAAATCTCGCGAAAACATTGACCCCATCATCGAGGAGATATTTGGCGGAAACTACTATGATGTCCTGGCCTCGATCGAGGAAGAGTTAGACAGCACTCAGCTCTCGGACCTTTCAAATTTAGATTACAAAATTCTCTATGATCAAAAAGTTCAAGACTTCCTCACTAGTGAGGATGTCGCAACTGCCATCGAAGATTTTGCCAAAAAATACGATGAAATAACCGAGAATTCTCCTATTCTTCGGCGAAATTTTCAGTACCATAATGTTGCGCAGGTTCAGCAACAGCTTAAGGCGAACAACTTCTTCGACGCAGGGCACAAAATCACCCTTGCCGATAAGAATTCTGCCGCTGCTGAAGAGGTTTCATCAGATGAATCTTTTCGATATCGTATTGAGAAAGAGAAACGTGCCATCTTTAGCGATGAGGAATTGGTAAAAAAGTTTGACACTCTCAATTCGAAATTCAAGAATAAAGAGTTGCAGACTTTCCGCGACTACATCACAGAGAATAAACATCTTTTGCCAAGACTTAATAATATAGAAAGTCTAAGGCGTGATCTTTGGATTCAATATCTTTGTGGCGTCCGTAAGGAGTATAACGATTTAATTTTAGAATATCGTCGCGGCCAAGAAGAGATAAAAAAAATTATTCGCGAGGCGAACAATAGCAGGGGCGATTGGGATGAGGTCGTGGCGGACTTCAATCGACGGTTTTTGTACCTTCCTTATGAACTCACCATAGAAAACAAGGCTGATGCAATTCTTAAGGGAATCGCACCTTCGATCGGTTTCGTGATCCGTGATGCCGGCAACGAAAGGCGATATGCGCCGTCCGAAAAGCGAGAACTGCTTTGCGCACTGAGCACGGGGGAGTGCCGCGCACTGTATATTCTGGATATCATGTATGAAGTGCGTGTACGATGGAAGGCGCGCACTAAAACGCTCTTTATTTTTGACGATATTTCAGACTCTTTTGACTACAAAAACAAATTCGCAATCATCGATTTCTTAGAAGAAATAACTAAGTTCGAAGCCGTTAATTTTTTGGCGATCATTCTGACTCATAACTTCGATTTTCTACGAACGATCGAAAGTAGGAATATCTGTCCAGCGCATCAATGTCAGTTGGCCTTTCGATCCGGCGATGCGCTCAGATTGGAGCCGTTTAAGAGATCAGATATCCGAAGCCCGTTTGAAAAATGGCGGGGTCGTCTGACTGAACCTGCGGTCTTGATAGCATACATCCCCTTCTTGCGGAATGTAATCGAATATACGCAAGGAGGGATAGACCGCGACGAAAACGCAAATAATAACTATATGCAACTCACGAGAATGCTTCATTTCAAGGACCAGACTGAATCTCTTACACTCAAAGACTACAAGGCGGTCTTCGAATCCCAGCCGGCAAACGGCACCTTCCCGGATACCGACTTAGAAAGGGGCATTCTAGACTTTATCTTTCACACTGCCGATGCTTGCGAAGGCATAGATGAGGGAGTCAATCTCGAGCAAAAAATTGTGCTCTCAATTGCAATCCGAATTTGGTCAGAACGCTACATGATTGAAAAAATCCGGATGAACGATCCAGACTATGATGTCTCCAAGAAGCAGACCGGCGATTTATTCCAAGCCTTCAAAGATCAATTCAACAATCAGACTGAAGAAATTAGCATCCTCCGACGCATGAATTTGATTACGCCTGCGAATATACATATCAATGCTTTTATGTATGAGCCCATTCTAGACATGGGTATCGGAGAGCTCGTCGCTCTTTATAAAAATGTCAAGTCAAATTTGAATGTGTGAGGCTTGGTCATCGCCGAGGGTGCCACAAAGATCCACCAAGTGCGCACATCAACTGCACACGCAAATGCGCTGGCGCGCCGCGCGCCACTCAGGCATTTAGGCGCGGATGGAACCGAGCGCCCCCGCCGCCGAATGGTCAGCCCTGCTCGCGCTACGTGATGGCGCGGGCGCCGCCCTGCCCGATGGCCCGCTTGCCGCGCTATTCGGCCCGGTGCTTGCACCACCCTCAGCCCCTGATGGCTGCCGCGTGATCGGGCGGTTGGCGCAAACGCTAGACGGCCGCATCGCCACCGCTGCCGGGTCAAGCCAATGGATCGGCGGCCCGGGCGATATCCTGCACACCCATCGGCTCCGCGCGCTATGCCACGCCGTGGTGGTGGGCGCCGGCACGGTGCGCCATGACAATCCGCGCCTCACCACCCGCGAAGTGCCGGGGCCGGATCCACTCCGCGTCGTGCTGGATACGGATCGCAAACTCTCGGCTGATTACGGCATTTTCCAGGGCGGGCCGCCCACGCTGCTGGTTTGCGCCGCCGATGCCGGCGGGGCCGAGCATCACGGCATGGCCGAAGTGCTGCGCCTGCCGCGCGTTGCTGGCGGAGGTCTCGCCATCCCGCCCTTGCTCGCCGCACTCAAGGCGCGCGGGGCAAGCCGGATATTCGTTGAAGGCGGCGGGCTCACGGTCTCGCGCTTTCTGGCGGCTGGCTGCCTTGATCGGCTGCATGTCACCGTGGCGCCGGTGCTGCTCGGTTCCGGCATTCCGGCCTTCACCTTGCCGGAAGTGGCGCGCATTGCCGATGGGCTGCGTTTTGCCTGGCGCGTGCATGATATTGCGCCCGATATCCTGATTGATGCCGCGCTTGATCGCGCCAAGCCCGGGGGCCATCCATGACCATCGCGCGCGCCTTATGGACGATTGCACCCGGTGTCGCCGAAATCCGCCCCGAGACCCTGCCCGCCCGCGCGCCGGATCAGGTGCTG
>CAMCHA010000070.1 GCA_945874515.1 Asaia bogorensis | reverse complement strand
AATGACACGCGCCGTATAGGTCACCTTGTGCTGATCGAGATGCGCGCGCATGGCGGCAAGCCCGGTGCAGGAAAAGGCGATGTGATCCAAAAGGCCGGTGTGGCCAACCTTGCGTTCTGGTAGCCCTTCCTCACCCTGACGGTCGCCGATCAGATGGACGGTCGGGTTGTCGCCGCAGTAGAGCCAATAGCCGGGGAAGGTCAGCGGCGGGCGATAACCCAGTTCAAGCCCCAGCACCTTCTCATAAAAATGCTTGGTGGCTTCCAGATCCACCGGGCGCAGCGTGTAATGGTTCAGACCTTGCAAGCCCATGTTGTTTTCCTCCGTTTTATGGTGCTGCGGATCGCAGGCGATCCGCCCTCAAACGCCGGCGCGCGCCTCCGCGCGCTTGGCTTCGCCGTATAAGCGGCGTCGCCCATTCGGGCTCGCGCCCGCCTTTGGCGGGCGTTAGCCTCTCTACCTGGACCAAGCTTAGTTCTGGTCCATTACAAAAAGCGCGCAGGCGGCGTCTGGCCCAGCAGATGCTGGCCCACCGCTTCAAAATGCGCGCTGCGGCCCTGCACCTGCTGGCTGACCGCATGAATGTCGCGGAAGCGCCGCTCAAAGGGATTGTCTTCGAAAATCGCCGTGGAGCCGGCTTCCTGATAGACGGTTTCTACCACTTCACGGGATGTCTGGATCGCGAAGGTGGAAGCAAGGCGGATCGAAACCCGCTCCTCATTCGTCATTTCAAGACCGGCTTCCGCACGGTGCCAGCAGTCGCGCAGCGTCTCCAAAAGCAGGCTGCGCGCAGAACGCCAGCGCGCTTCGGAACGCGCCACCAAGCTTTGAATGACATGGCTGTCGCGCATTGGGCGTGTGGAGGCAGCCGGGGTTTTGTCAGACGCCAGTTTGATGAAGGCATCAAGCGTCCCGCGGCAAATGCCAAGCGCCACGCCGGCAAAGCCGGCCGCATAGGCATGCGTGCTGGTGAAATGATAAAGGGTGCCTGCGGTTTGGCGATTGATCGGCAAATCACGCTGCACCGTGTAATCATCCGGCACGAAAAGATCCGTCACCTCATAAGTGTCGCTGCCGGTGCCGCGCAGGCCCATCACGCGCCAATTATCGGTGATCTTTGGCACCTCGCGCTTGAACAGCATGGTGCGGTCAATCAGGTTACCTTCCGCATCGGCGCGCAAGGACCCATCGCGTTCCACCACCTTGCAATGGCCGCCAAGCCAAGTGCAGTGCCGGCTGCCGCTGGCGAAATGCCATTTGCCGGTCACCAGATAGCCACCATCCACCACAACGGCGCGGGATTGCGGCCCCATGCCCCAGGCGAGCACGGCGCGCGGATCAGCGCCCCAGATTTCATAGGCAATTTCGGGCTTCAGATAGGCCGCCGCCATGGAACAGCCGGAAGCCTGCCCGACGCACCAGGCGGTGCTGGCATCAGCGGCTGCGATTACGATCTGCATCTGCACGAAATCATGCAGCGGCACTTCCTCACCGCGGAAGGCCTGCGGCAGCAGCGTGCGGAACAGCGCGGCGCCGTGCAGCGCATCCAGCAATTCCCTCGGCAAAGCGCGGTCGCGTTCGATTTGGTTCGACGAAGCTGCGATGATGGGCGCGATGCGCCTGGCACGCTCCAGCGGGGTTTCGCCGCCAAAATGTCGGGATTGAGTGATTTCCTGCGCTGCGCTCATGAGGCTTCCTCCCGTTTATGGGACCTTCGCCACTCATCTGAACGATGCGCGCGGCCGGCCCTTTGCAAATCAGTCGTCTGACCAAATACCGCGATGGCTGATTTTCGTCAATTTACCTGTTTTCGGTTGCCCCTGCCGAGAATCGGCCTAGATTGACCGGATTGGTCACCTGACCAAAGCCTGGAGTCCATGACCAGCCTGCTTGCCCCGATTGACCCTTCGGCCAGTGTCCGCAACCGCATCCTGGATGTGGCGCAGATGCTGTTTGCCGATCATGGCTACACGGGCGCCTCTACCCGCGCCATTGCGCTCGCCGCCGGGGTCAATCTGGCGCAGCTGCATTACTACTTCGGGTCCAAGCGGGATTTGTTTCGCGCCGCCTATATGCGCGGGGCGGAACAGGTCACCGCGGCGCGGCGCCGGGCTTTGGAAGGCGCCAAGGCCACCTGGCCCGATGGCCGCGTGCCGCTGGATGTACTGGTGCGCGCCTTCGTCTCGCCCTTCATGCTCAACGGCAAAACCCCCGAAGGCCGTGCGACCATGCGCATGCATGCCAGGCTAAATACGGAACCCGATGATATATCTCGGGAAGTGTTGAGCACGGTCTATGACGACACCACGCTGGCTTATGTGGAAGCCTTCCGCCCCGTGCTGCCGCATTTACCGCCAGAGGTTTTGTATTGGCGGCTCTATTTCATGATGGGGGCCTATCGCTACACCCTGCTGCGGTCTGGTCGGCTTGAAATGATGTCCGGCGGCGTTTGCGATTCGGGCAATTTCGACATGGCGGTGGAACAGATTCTGCCCTTTCTCTGCGCCGGGCTTTCCGCCCCGGCGCCGGCTGAACCTGCCCCACCTATTCCAGCAAAACCCTGATTTTATTGGACGCTTATCTTCGAAACCTGGATCACTTCCCGCCAGATCGGCACTTCACGCGCGACGCGGGCGCGGAGTTCCTCAGGCCCGCCGCCCACCACCGGGGCGCCGGCTTGGCGGTAGCGTTCCTGCACATCCGGGCGTTGCAGCACCTTCACCACCTCCCGCGCCAAAAATTCCTGGATTGGCGCCGGAGTCGCAGCCGGGGCGAAAAGGGCCAGGAAGGTTTCGGAATTCGCATCCTTGATGCCCAATTCTTCCTGGGTGGGCACATCGGGCAGATCGGCCGCGCGCGTCGCGCCAGTTTGCACAATGGCGCGCAATTCGCCTGCGCGCAGTTGCGCCATGACCGAACCTTGCGCCGCGCTGATCACCTGGGTGGTGCCGGCCAGTGCGGCTTGCGTCGCGGGGCCAGCGCCGCTGAAGGGCACGTGCTGCATTTCAAACCCGGCGCGCAGTTTCAGCAATTCGCCCGCCAGATGCGGCGTGGTGCCGATCCCGGGGCTTGCGTAATTGAACTTATCCGGGCTGGCCTTGGCCTGAGCGATCAGATCCTGAAGTGAGGCAATGCCGCGATTGGGGCGCACCGCAAGCACATTGGGGGAAGCGCCAAGCGTGCTGATGGGCGCGAAATCCCGGAAGGGATCATAGGGCGGGTTGCTGTAAAGGCTGGGGTTCACCACGAAGGCGCTGGACGTGACCAGCAGCGTGTAGCCATCCCCCGCCGCGCGGGCGACATAGCCAATGCCGATATTGGCCCCGGCGCCGCCGCGATTCTCGATCACAACTGGCCGGCCCAACGCCTCGCTGAGCGGCGGGGCCAGAATGCGGGCCAGGATATCGGTGGCACCGCCAGGCGGGAAACTGACAGAAAGCGTCACGGCGCGTTCCGGAAAGGCAGCATGCGCGGGGCGCAGCGGCATGAGGGCGGCGGCCGCCCCGGCCAAAAGACCGGCGCGCCGGCTGAATTCGGGTGTCATGAGCAAGACGTTTCCTTCTTTTTCGGGCATGGCGCCGCTTATGGGCAAAGCCTGCGATTGGCGGCAAAGCGCTGTCAAGCGGGGCGGGGCCGGCAGAATTTGCGCAATTCATGCGAAAGCGCCCGCAAAAATGCCGCGGGCTCGGTTGCGGTGCGGTAAACCCTATGGTAACGCCCGCTCCGCGTCGGGAGATCGCCCGGCATATCATTTTCGCGCAAGAAACAGGACCGGGAAAGCCCGTGGCTGCCACAGACCAGACCATTGAAAAGGCTTCACCATCGGCGCCCAGCGCCGTGGGCGCAGCCGGGCGTTATGCCAAGGCGCTTCTTGACCTTGCCGATGACCGGCGTGGCGCCGAACCCGGCGCCGCTGACCGGATTGGCGCGGAATTGGAAGCGCTTTTCGCCCTTTGCCGCGACAATGCCGACGTGCATGGCTTCATCGCTGACCCGCGCTTCAATGCCGCCATCCAACGGGACCGGATGTTCAAAATCCTGGATAGCGTCGGTATTGATGGTGAGGTGCGCAATCTGGTGGGCGTCATGATCGCCAATCGTCGTTTGGCGGCGCTGCCTGCGGTGGCACGTGCATTTGGCGCGCTGATCGCAGCCCGCCGCGGCCAGCAGATGGCGGAAGTCACCACGGCCCATGCGCTAACCGACACGCAGCGCGCCCAGATTGCGGCGCGTCTGACGGAAGCCGGTTATTCGAATGTTCGTCTTTCTGAGACGATTGACAAATCCATCCTGGGCGGCCTGATCGTGCGGATCGGTTCCCGCTTATATGACAATTCAATCAAATCCAAGCTGCAACGCCTGCAATACGTGATGAAGGGGGCTGCCTGACCATGGAAATCCGTCCGGCTGAAATTTCGGAAATCCTCAAGCAGCAGATCGCTGGCTTTGACGCTGAAGCGAATGTCGCTGAAGTCGGCACTGTGCTGAGCGTCGGCGATGGCATCGCCCGCGTTTATGGGCTGCAGAATGTCATGGCGGGTGAGCTGGTGGATTTTCCAGCCTCCGGCGTGAAGGGCATGGCGCTGAACCTTGAAACCGACAATGTCGGCGTCGTGATCTTCGGCTCCGACCTTACGGTTAAGGAAGGCGATACGGTCAGCCGCACCGGGTCCATCGTGGACGTGCCCGTGGGCAAGGGCTTGCTGGGTCGCGTTGTGGATGGCCTGGGCAACCCAATTGATGGCAAGGGTCCGCTCACTGACGTGGTGCGCATGCGCGCCGAGGTGAAGGCGCCTGGCATTATTCCGCGCAAATCGGTGCATGAGCCGATGCAGACCGGCATTAAGGCCATTGATGCCCTGATCCCGATTGGCCGTGGTCAGCGCGAATTGATCATCGGTGACCGTCAGACCGGCAAGACCGCCGTTATTGTGGACACCATCATCAACCAGAAGACCATCAACGCCGGTGATGATGAATCGACGAAGCTTTATTGCATCTATGTCGCCATCGGTCAGAAGCGTTC
Source organism: Asaia bogorensis (assembly GCA_945874515.1). Taxonomy (GTDB): domain Bacteria; phylum Pseudomonadota; class Alphaproteobacteria; order Acetobacterales; family Acetobacteraceae; genus Neoroseomonas; species Neoroseomonas bogorensis_B. The sequence continues at coordinate 3,904 of CAMCHA010000070.1, read as the reverse complement.
CACTGTCGCGCAATTGGTGAAGACGCTGGAAGAACAGGGCGCGCTGCAATATTCCATCATTGTCGCTGCCACCGCTTCCGATCCGGCGCCGATGCAGTTCCTTGCACCCTATACGGGCTGCACGATGGGTGAATACTTCCGCGACAATGGCATGCATGCCGTCATTTTCTATGATGACCTTTCGAAGCAGGCGGTTGCCTATCGTCAGATGTCGCTGCTGCTGCGCCGTCCGCCGGGCCGCGAAGCCTATCCGGGTGACGTCTTCTACCTGCATTCGCGCCTGTTGGAGCGTGCGGCGAAGATGGGCGATGATGCCGGCAATGGTTCGCTGACGGCGCTGCCGGTCATTGAAACCCAGGCGGGTGACGTTTCGGCCTATATTCCGACGAACGTGATTTCGATCACGGATGGCCAGATCTTCCTGGAAACCGAATTGTTCTTCAAGGGCATCCGCCCCGCCGTGAACGTTGGTCTTTCGGTCTCCCGCGTTGGGTCGGCCGCGCAGATCAAGGCGATGAAGCAGGTGGCCGGCAAGATCAAGCTGGAACTGGCGCAGTACCGCGAAATGGCGGCCTTCGCTCAGTTCTCCTCGGATCTGGATGCCTCCACCCAGGCTTTGCTCGCGCGAGGTGCGCGTTTGACCGAGCTGCTGAAACAGCCACAGTTCAAGCCGGTCGCGGTTGAGGATCAGGTGATCGCGATTTTTGCCGGTACGCGTGGTTATCTGGATCGTCTGCCGTTGAATAAGGTGGGTGAGTTTGAAAGCCGCCTGCTTGGTGACTTGAAGGCGACCGCTCCGGATATCGTTGCCAGCATCCGCAATGATCGTGAGATCAAGAAGGATACGGAAGCGAAGCTTATTGCCTTCCTCGACAGTTTCACCAAGTCTTTCGCCTGAGCCCGGGCCTGCGGGAGAGTAACCAATGCCCAGCCTGAAAAGTCTGCGTCTGCGGATCAATAGCGTGAAGTCCACGCGCAAGATCACCCAGGCGATGAAGATGGTGGCTGCCGCCAAGCTGCGCCGTGCGCAAAGCCAAGCCGAGGCTGCCCGCCCCTATGCTGATCGCATGGAGCGGATGCTGGCCTCGCTGGGTGCCTCGGTCGCCGGTTCGCCGGATGCGCCGAAGCTTCTGGTTGGCACGGGCACCGATAAGGTGCATCTGCTGGTGGTGGTGACGGCCGAGCGCGGTCTTTGCGGTGGCTTCAACACCAATGTCGGTCGCTTCGCCCGCGCCCAGGTGCGCGCGCTGGAAGCGGAAGGCAAGACGGTGAAGATCGTCACTGTTGGTCGTAAGGGTGCTGTTTATCTGAAGCGCGACTTCGCCAGCCGTTTCGTGATGGAATTCAGCTTCGCCAATAAGAAGCGCATCGGCTATGAAGATGCGTCTGAGGTCAGCGCCAAGATCAGCGAAATGCTGGATGCCGGCGCATTCGATGTGTGCACGCTGATCTATAACCGCTTCAAGAATGTGATCAGCCAAACCCCAGTAGGTCAGCAGCTTATTCCGACGCCGCTGCCTGAAGTTAAGGCCGATAGCGGCGCGCTTTACGAGTTTGAACCGACGGAAGAAGAGATTCTGGCGCGGTTGTTGCCGCAAAATCTGGGTATCCAGATTTATCGCGCGCTACTGGATAATGCCGCCGGCTTCTATGGTAGCCAGATGACTGCAATGGATAACGCCACGCGCAATGCGGGCGACATGATCAATAAGCTTACGCTGAACTACAACCGGACACGTCAAGCCAACATCACCCGAGAACTGATTGAAATCATCTCCGGCGCTGAAGCGCTTTAAGAAGGAATCACTGCCATGAAAAATAATGTTGGTCAGGTGACGCAGGTGCTTGGTGCCGTGGTGGACGTTCAGTTCCCCGCCGAGCTGCCCTCGATCATGAACGCGCTGACGCTGCAGATCGGCGTGCAGAAGCTCGTCCTTGAAGTGGCGCAGCATTTGGGTGAGCGCACGGTGCGCTGCATCGCCATGGACACCACGGACGGCCTGGTGCGTGGCACCGAAGTGGTTGATACGGGTGCCGGCATTTCCGTGCCGGTGGGCCCCGGCACGCTGGGGCGCATCCTGAACGTGATCGGTGAGCCGATTGATGAGCGTGGCCCGGTGCCCGCCACCATGTATTACCCAATTCACCGCGAAGCGCCGGCCTTTGATGAGCAAGCGACAAGCGCGGAAATCCTGGTTACCGGCATTAAGGTGATTGACCTGCTGGCCCCTTACCTGAAGGGCGGCAAGATCGGCCTTTTCGGCGGCGCCGGCGTGGGCAAGACCGTGACCATTCAGGAACTGATCAACAACATTGCCAAGGGCCATGGCGGCGTTTCGGTTTTTGCTGGTGTGGGTGAGCGTACGCGCGAAGGTAATGACCTGTATCACGAAATGATTGATGCGGGCGTCATCAAGCTTGGCGATGGCGATACCGAAGGTTCCAAGGTGGCGCTGGTCTATGGCCAGATGAATGAACCGCCGGGTGCGCGCGCCCGCGTGGCGCTTTCGGGCCTTTCCATGGCTGAATATTTCCGTGATGAGCAGGGCCAGGACGTGCTGTTCTTCATTGATAACATCTTCCGCTTCACCCAGGCCGGCGCGGAAGTCTCCGCGCTGCTGGGCCGCATCCCTTCGGCGGTGGGCTATCAGCCGACGCTGTCCACCGATATGGGCGCGCTGCAAGAACGCATCACTTCCACCAAGAAGGGTTCGATCACCTCGGTGCAGGCCATCTACGTGCCCGCCGACGACTTGACCGACCCGGCGCCCGCGACATCCTTCGCGCATTTGGACGCGACGACGGTGCTCAATCGCTCGATCGCGGAACTGGGCATCTTCCCGGCGGTTGACCCGCTCGACTCCACTTCACGCGCGATGGACCCGCGCGTAGTTGGTGCGGATCATTACAACACAGCGCGCGAAGTGCAGAAGATCCTGCAGACCTATAAGTCGCTGCAAGACATCATCGCCATCCTGGGCATGGATGAGCTTTCGGAAGAAGATAAGCTGATCGTGGCGCGCGCGCGCAAGATCCAGCGCTTCCTGTCCCAGCCCTTCCATGTGGCCGAAGTCTTCACCGGCACACCGGGCGTTTTCGTGAAACTGGAAGATACCATCCGGTCCTTCGCGGCGATCTGCCGTGGCGATTACGACCATCTGCCGGAAGCCGCCTTCTACATGGTTGGCACGATTGAAGAGGCCGTGAAGAAGGGCGAAGAAATGAAGGCGGCGGCCTGATCATCATGGCTAGTTTCCAACTTGAACTCGTCTCGCCGGAGAAGCTTTTGCTTTCCCGTGCGGTAGAAATGGCGGTGATCCCCGCGGCTGAAGGCGAAATGGGCGTGCTGGCGGGCCACGCGCCGATGATCGTGGCGCTGCGCGGTGGGGTGATTGCCGTGCATGAAGGCGGGCAGGTCACGGAACGGCTTTTCGTGGCTGGCGGCTTCGCTGAAGTGGCGCCGGACCGCGTTACTATCCTGGCGGATGAAGCAACGCCGCTTGCCTCCCTCTCCAAATCGGAAGCAGAGCGCCGCCTGGCTGAGGCTGAGGCAAGTTTGGCTGCCGCCGCCAATGATACGCCGGAAAAGCGTGAAGCGGCCATGGCACAGGTGCTTTCCGCCCGTGTGATGGTTGAAGCAGCGACCATCGCCTGAAGCCGTATTGCAGTCTGAAGGTGTAACGGGCGGTCCTTTGGTCCGCCCGTTTGCTTTTTGGGGCAGGTTTCAAGCCACCCTGCCTTGAAACTGCCGCATCTTGGCACAAGAACATAGTCTGAAAGGGTCGTTAAGACCCATCTTGGCAAGGCGCTCGGGGCAGCTTCATGAAACACTGGCACATTGATGAGGTGGGTTGGGATCACTTTGATCCTTCCAAGGTTGATCCGGCAATCGTGCCGCTGATCA
>CAMCHA010000069.1 GCA_945874515.1 Asaia bogorensis | reverse complement strand
GCGATTGGCATACTTGCCTTGCTTGCCAAGATTGTTGCGCGCAGCAGTGTTTATTCCATTACGTCGCAACGCTTGGTACTGCGCGTTGGTGTCGCCTTGCCGGTTACCATCAATATCCCCTTTGTCGCTATCGCGGGGGCATATTTGCGTAATCGCAAGGATAGCAGTGGCGATATAGTGCTGGAACTGCTCCCGTCACATCGCATTTCCTGGATTGCTCTGTGGCCGCATTGCAGTGGCTGGAGCCTTGGTCGGCCAAAGCCCATGCTGCGCGGTGTGGCGAATGTAGCGGAAGTGGCTAAGATTTTGGGTGATGCAGTCGCCGCCACTTCAGGGGCAGGTATCAGCCGCAGCGTATCAGTGCCAGAAGCCGCGATGCCTAGTGGCGCGACGGCGATGGCGTAAGGCGACGGAAATGGCATCCAAGGCAATAGCGCCGCGCGCTGACTACCTGGGCTATGGCCTTGGGGCGATTATGGCCTTTGTTCTTGCGTTTGTCGTGCTGAGCGCTGGCGAAAAGAATCAGGACCGCCGTCCTGTGAATGAGGCAATCTTCGCGCGCAGTGTTCTATTTAGCGATCGGCTTGATGGCGGGATTTCCATCCGTGATGCCTCGACCGGCCAAATGATTGGCGAAATCTCGCCCGGTGAGGGCGGCTTTGTGCGCGGTGCCCTGCGTGGCTTCGCGCGCGAAAGAAGACTAGAAAATCCTGGCATGGAAAGCGCTTTTCGGTTGGCTGCTGTGCCGGGTGGAGCTATTATTCTTGAAGACCCGGTAAGCGGGCGCTGGACGGATCTGCGGGCTTTTGGCGCGACAAACGTGCAAAGCTTCGCCGATATTCTTTTCAAAAAAAATGAGGAAGGCAAATGAACGAAAGAAATGAAAGGCGGAGGGGAAGACGCTTCGACGTACCCTGTACCGTCGAAATTGAACGCAGCTTTGATAGTTTTCACGCCTATGCGGTGCCTGAAGACGTTATGCTGCGTCCTGGTGATCAGGTGATCGTGCATGGCGCGCCTGCCCAGGTGGCATTCGGTGAAAAATACAGCTTCGAAACCTCAGCGACCGTCATTCGGGCAGGTTTCTTTCGCCGGCATTGGACGCAGTTTTGTTCGATCCTGGAGCTTACCGAACTCTATCACGTGGGCTTTGAACCGAAGGAGGCCACATGAACGCGGTGAGCCATCCGATGCGGGAAAACCTCTCGCGTGAAACAACAGAATTGGCGCTGACCGAAACCCCTCTTTCGCCGCGCTTCTACACCACTGATTTTGCGGCGATGGACGCCATCAATGTGGAGCCTGTTCGTGCTGAGTGGGATCGCTTGATGGAGGAATTCCATCGCGACCCCAATAAGGGGCACTTTGTCCGCGATGAGCGGTTTGATGCTTTTCGCCTGGATGCGTTGCCAGAGGGCTTGCAGAAGGAATTGGTTGATTTTCTGGTGAGCAGCGTGACAGCGGAATTTTCCGGCTGCGTGCTCTACGCGGAAATCAAGAAGCGCGTGAAAAACCCCGACATACGCGAGCTGTTTTCAGTCATGGCGCGTGATGAAAGCCGCCATGCTGGCTTCATCAATGATGCGTTGAAGGATCTTGGCATTGGGGTTGATCTTGGCTTTCTGACGCGCGCCAAGAAGTATCACTACTTCCAGCCGAAATTCATTTTCTACGCTACCTATCTGAGCGAGAAGATCGGTTACGCGCGCTACATCACGATTTTCCGTCAATTCGAACGTCATCCAGAACTTCGTTTCCATCCGATTTTCCAGTGGTTCGAGAATTGGTGCAATGACGAATTCCGCCATGGGGAAGCCTTTGCGCTGCTGATGCGCGCCAATCCGAAGCTTCTGACTGGTGTCAACGCGTGGTGGTGCCGTTTCTTCCAACTGGCGGTTTTCGCCACAATGTATGTGCGCGACCATGGGCGCCCGGAATTCCATAAGGCGCTTGGCATGACGCCCACGGAATATGATCGGCAAGTGTTCAAAATCACTGAGGAGATTTGCCGTCAAGTATTCCCCGTGACTTTGGATGTGGATGCGCCTGGCTTCATGGAAGACATGGATCGGCTCCTGCAGGTATCGGAGAAAATGAGCGATGCGCGCCGGCAAGGCGGCATTGGCGGAGGGGTGCGTCGGATCGGTCTCGGCATTTCTGCGGCAACCACCTTCGCGAAGCTATTCTTCCGTCGCCCGAGGAGGCAACCGCTTCCTGCCGAAATTCGCCTCGCACCGGTTTGGTAGCGAAGCGCCATGCCTGAGAGCGTGACCGCGGCCCTGATTGCCATCTTTCTCTGGTGGCTCACGACTGGCGTCATTCTGTTTGCGGTCGCGACACTTGCGCATCAGCGCCTGACGCTTGGCGCGGCCTCAATGATCTTGCTTTCTGTTGGTCTGATTACGCTGCATCAGACCGCAGAGGATGTGAGCGCCGCCGGGGCTTATCTTTCCTTCCTGGCCGCCTTGGCGATATGGGGCGCTGTGGAGATCAGCTTTCTTGGTGGGCTGATCACCGGGCCCAATCGCAAGGAATTGCCTTCTAATATCATGGGACTGCAACGCTTCTGGTCCGCGACGCGCGTTGTGCTCTGGCACGAAATATTCATCCTGCTGCTGGGTTTCTTGCTGATTATGGCGTTTGCGCATGGACCCAACCGTATCGGTTTGATGACCTATGGCATTTTGTGGGTCATGCGCCTCAGCGCCAAGCTCAATTTGTATCTGGGAGTGCGCAACACGGGCGAGACGATGCTGCCGGAGCATCTACGCTACATGAGTAGCTATTTCGCCCATCGGCCGATGAATCTTCTGTTCCCCTTTTCCATCACGCTCGGCACGATCTTGAGCGCCTGGCTCTTCCATCAGGCTTTTGCCGAGGGTGCGGATGCGCATCAGCTGGTTGGCTTTATGCTGATCGCGACAATCTCCTCGCTAGCCGTGATCGAACATTGGTTCCTGATGCTTCCGCTGCCGATTGAGGCGCTTTGGCGCTGGGGAATGCGCGACAAGGATGCGCCAGCGCAGACGGCTACCTGGTTCACCGATAGGAGCGGCCCTTTTGACACGCGGCCTTTGGATGCTCTTTTAGCGCGCATCACCGCTGGCGCTTATGGCTCGATTGAGAGCCTGAGGGGTTCAATTAGGTCGCCCGAAGGGTGGCTTTCGCTTGATTTTGTAGATGGTACCATGCACCTGCGGCGCGCTGCCGCAACCGAGGCTTCACGGACTGGCATTATAGTCACAGGTCGGCTGTTGGACATGCACGGTATTCAGTCAGAGTTTGAAGATTATGCGCTGAGGCATGGCGCATGATGAAAACCATCACCAAAGGCATGGCGTGGGGCCTTGTTTCGGGGATTAGGACCGAAAGCGACCTACGCACAATCGCAAGACCTGGAAAGTTATTCTGGGCAAGGAGAATGTGACATGAATTACGAGGAATTCTTCCAAGGACAGCTTGATAGCCTTCGCCGTGAGGGCAGATATCGCGTCTTTGCCGATTTGGAACGTCGCCGCGGCGAATTCCCGCGCGCGACACGCCATGACAAGGGCGTTCGTGGTGAGGTGACGGTGTGGTGTTCGAATGACTATCTTGGCATGGGTCAGCACCCTGATGTGCTGGATGCCATGCATGAAGCACTGGATCGCTGCGGGGCAGGTGCAGGTGGTACGCGCAATATCTCCGGCACCAATCACGAACATGTTCTGCTTGAAAGCGATCTGGCGGCACTGCATGGGCGTGAATCGGCCCTGCTGTTTAATTCCGGCTATATGTCAAACTGGGCGTCGCTCTCCACGCTCGGGTCAAAAATTCCTGGCTGTGTCATCGTTTCTGATGAAATGAACCACGCCTCCATGATTGAAGGCATACGTCACAGCAAGGCCAAGCGGGTTCTGTTTAAACATAATGATGTGGCGGATTTGCGCCGCGTGCTGGCGGAACTGCCGAAATCATCGCCGAAGTTGGTGGCTTTCGAAAGTGTCTATTCCATGGATGGCGATATCGCCCCCATCAGTGATATCTGCGATGTTGCAGATGCCCATGGTGCCATGACCTATTGCGATGAAGTGCATGCGGTTGGGCTTTATGGCCAAAGCGGCGGCGGCATTACTGAACGCGATGGTATTGCGGGACGCGTGACGGTGATTGAAGGCACGCTTGCCAAGGCGTTCGGCGTGATTGGCGGCTATATCGCCGGCAGCGCTGCCATGTGTGATTTTGTGCGTTCCTACGCCTCGGGCTTCATTTTCTCAACGGCGCTGCCGCCGGCGATTGCGGCAGGTGCACGTGCCGCAATACGCCATTTGCGTCAGAGCAATATTGAACGGGAACGCCTGCAGGAACGCGCAGCGACGCTTCGGCAACGTTTGAACGCTGTTGGCGTACCGCATCTTGATAACCTCAGCCACATTGTCCCGGTGATGGTGGGCGATCCGATGCTCTGCAAGACGCTCAGCGATACCTTGCTTGATGAACACGGCATTTACGTGCAGCCCATCAATTATCCAACCGTCCCGCGCGGTACGGAAAGGCTGCGCATTACGCCATCCCCCGTCCATACGGATGCGGATATGGATCATTTGGTGGAATCGCTGGAACGGGTTTGGGCGCAGTTTCGGTTGCGGCGGGCCGCGTGATGGATGGTGCAGTGTCGGGTTTGCAGCCGGCCAATGGGGCGGGCCAGGAAGCGCAGCTTTCTCGTCGAGCAGCGCCGCGTCCGATCGCGGAAAAAGCCGACCACGTAATCCCGTCGCCCCGTCGCAACGCCTATCCCTTCAGCGCCATTGTCGGCCAGGAGGAGATGAAGCGTGCCCTGATGATTGCTGCCGTTGATCCAAGCATTGGCGGCGTTCTGGTGTTTGGGGATCGCGGTACTGGCAAATCTACGGCGGTGCGTTCACTTGCAGCGCTATTGCCGGAAATGGCTGTTGTTGCCGGCTGTCCGTTTGCTTGCGATCCAGTTGCACCGCTTGCGTCCTGTTCGCATTGCGGCGCACTGCCCAAGGGCAAAAAAGCGGAAAAGCGGATGGTCGCGGTGCCGGTGGTTGATTTGCCCCTTGGCACCACGGAAGATCGCTTGGCGGGCGCGCTTGATATTGAAAGGGCCTTGGCGCAGGGCATTAAGGCTTTCGAACCAGGGCTGCTTGCCGCGGCGCATCGCGGGTTCCTCTACATTGATGAGGTGAACCTACTTGAAGATCATTTAGTTGATCTTCTGCTGGATGTCGCCGCTTCGGGCGAGAATGTTGTGGAGCGCGAAGGCATCAGCCTGCGCCACCCTGCACGCTTTGTGCTGATTGGCAGCGGCAATCCCGAAGAAGGTGAATTGCGCCCGCAATTGCTCGATCGCTTCGGTCTTTCGGTTGAAGTTTCTACACCAAAAGACCTTGCCAGCCGGGTTGAAGTGGTCTGCCGGCGCGATGCCTATGACAGGGATGCTTCTGGCTTCATCAAGCAATGGGCGGAGGATGAAGCGCGCACGCGTGAGACAGTCCTTGCCGGCAGAAAGCGACTGAGTTCAGTCACGCTCCCGCTTGGCACGATTGAACAGGCTGCCAAGCTTTGCATGGCGCTCGGCACGGATGGGCTGCGTGGTGAATTGACCCTGGTGCGCGCGGCACGAGCACTTGCCGCGCTTGAAGGCGATCTGGAGGTCGGAACGGTGCATCTGCGCCGTATTGCCGCTTCCGCGCTGCGGCATCGGTTGCGCCGCAATCCCCTTGATGAAACCGTTGCTACGACGCGCGTGGAAAAGGCGCTCGAAGACGTCTTCGGGCCATGAGGATGCGGCGCCGGAGCCTCAATCGATGAGCGGTCTGGCCGCAACCAGCGCCGAGGCAAATCGCACCGAGGCTCCGGATGCGGAAACTGTCGCGTTTCAGATTGCGGCGTTGCTGGCGGTTGATCCTGCTGGCCTCGCAGGTGTTGTGTTGCGGGGGCCGGCCGATCCAAGGCGGGATGAATGGCTTGAAGCCTTGCGCAAGATGCTGCCTGCCGGGGTGCCGTGGCGGCGCGTGCCTTTGGGTATCGCCGATACCCGCTTGCTGGGTGGGCTTGATCTTACCTCGAGCCTGAGTGCCGGGCGGCCCATTGCGCAACAGGGCCTGCTGGCCGAGGCTGACGGCGGAATCATCATCCTGCCGATGGCTGAGCGCGTGGAAAGCCAAGTGATCGCGCGCATCGCCGCTGTGCTGGATCACGGTTCGCTGCGCGTGGAGCGTGAGGGCATTACGCTTGCGCGCGATACGCGCTTCGGCGTTGTTGCGCTTGATGAAGGTGCTGGCGAAGATGAACAGGTAACTGAAGCGCTTTCAGATCGCCTTGCCTTCCGGCTTAGCTTCGAACCCTCCGGATTGCAGCGTGTGGTGCCCGATATGCCGACCCGTGCGGAGATTGAGGCAGCGCGGTTGCGCCTCGCGCATGTCGAGATACCGGCCGATCTGCCACAAGCCTTTTGCGCTGCAGCCTTGGCGCTTGGTATCCCATCCCTGCGTGCGCCTATTTTTGCGCTGCGTTGCGCCCGCGCTGCCGCGGCACTTGCGGGACGCGCGGAAGTAACCCGCGAAGATGCGGCGCTTGCGGCGCAACTCATCCTGGCACCCCGCGCGCGGCAAGTGCCCGAGGCGCCCGCTGAAGAACAGGAACAACCGCCCGAACAACAGCAGGACGAGCAGCCGCAGGACGAAAAGCAGCAGCACGAAAATCAGGAAGAACTGTCTAATTCAGAGACGCAGCAGCAGCAAGACCAGCCATCGCTAGAAGACCTTGTGCTTGCTGCGGCGCAGGCTAGCCTGCCGGCGGGATTGCTCGCGGGGCTTGGTGTTGCGGCGCGGCAAATGGCGCGTCAGGCGGCATCTTCCGGCAGATCCGGCATGATGCGCCGTTCCGCCCAGCGCGGTCGGCCCATTGGCGCGCGGCCGGCGGCGTGGCGTGCGGGGCTGCGTTTGGCCTTGGTGGAAACGCTCCGCGTTGCCGCACCCTGGCAGGAATATCGCCGCCGCGAAAAACCGCATCATGCTGCGCTGGTGCATATCCGCCGAGAGGATGTGCGCATTCGCCGCTACAAGCAGAACAGCGAAACCACCACCATCTTTCTGGTGGATGCTTCAGGTTCGGCTGCGTTGCATCGCCTTGCGGAAGCCAAGGGTGCGGTGGAATTGCTGCTAGGCGATTGTTATGTGCGGCGCGATCGCGTGGCAGTGATTGCCTTCCGTGGCCGCGGTGCGGAAGTGCTGCTTGAACCCACACATTCGCTGGTGCGCGCCAAGCGCAGCCTGGCCGCCTTGCCTGGTGGCGGTGGTACGCCGCTCGCGGCCGGAATGGTGGCCGGTTATGCTATGGCGGAAGCCAGTCGCAAGCGCGGGCAAACCCCGGTGATTGTCGCGCTGACAGATGGTCGCGCCAATGTCACGCGCGATGGTTCGGCCGGGCGTGCCACAGCGGAAGCTGAAGCGCTGGATTCGGCGCGGTTGTTCAGGGCTTCTGGCATTGCCGCGCTGTTGATTGATACGGCGCCACGGCCGCATCCTTTCTCACGAGACCTCGCCTCTGCCATGGGCGCGCGCTATGTGCCGCTGCCTTTTGCCGATGCCGCGCGTATGTCGGCTGCCGTGCGGCAAGCCGCGCTTGCGCCAGCGTCGGGGTCTTGATGCCATGGCCGCGTCCGGAGATTTTCCAAGCTGGGAAAGGGATGGGCGCGATTGGCCAAACCGGGAATCGAGCCAGTTTATCGAAGCCGGCGGGCTGCGTTGGCATGTGCAGCGCATGGGGCAGGGGCCTTGCCTTTTGTTGCTGCACGGCACCGCGGCGTCCACGCATAGCTGGCGCGATCTGGCGCCATTGCTCGCGCCACATTTCACGCTGATTGCGCCAGATCTCCCGGGGCATGGCTTCACTGCCAGCCTGCCGCAGGCGCGGGTTTCACTGATGGGTTTTTCGGCGGCCTTGCATGCACTGCTGCAGAAGCTTCAGGCCTCACCCGATGTGGTGCTTGGCCATTCGGCGGGGGCAGCAATTGCGCTGCGTATGGCATTGGACGGTACCATCGCGCCGCGCGCTGTCTTCAGCCTGAATGGTGCCCTGCTGCCGTTGGGTGATGAGCATTCGGCGTTTTTCACCCGCGCCGCGCAGTTGATGGTGGGCTTGCCCTTTGTTTCCAAGCTTTGCGCCTGGCGCGCTTCTAAGCAGGAAGTGGCGGCCAAGCTGCTGCGCGATACGGGGTCTGATATCGGGCCGCGCGGTGTGGAATTATACACGCGGCTTTTTGGCTATTCCGGGCATATTCGTGCGGCGTTGACGATGATGGCGCAATGGGAATTGCGCCCCTTGCTGCGCGATTTGCCGCGCCTTGGTACAGCGCTTTTCCTGATGGTGGGCAGCCGCGATCGCGCCGTACCGCCCATGCAGGCGCGGCGCATCCAGGCCATTCAACCCGCCGCGCGCATCATCACCCTGGAAGGGCTTGGTCATCTGGCACATGAAGAAGCGCCGGAACTAGTCGCCGATACGCTGCTTAAGGAATGGTCGCGACTCGCGCAGAATCTTACTGGGGCGGCAGCATGAGCTTCGATAGCGTGCTCCCCCCATCCTATGCCAAGCGCGTTGAGTTGAATGATGAGGTGCATGCGCGCCCGCCGGAGGTCCTTTTTTCCCCGTGCCGCGTTTCGCAGATTGCGTTGTTGCCGACAGCCGACGAAGCGCGGGATGCGCCCTGGGCCGCGCTTTGCGCGCTCGCGCAACGCTTTTCCGTGCCACCCCCGGCGCCAGGTGCCAATCACCACAGCGCGGATTTCGGGCCGTTTCGCCTGAAATGGGAAAGGCATGGCGAATTCAGCCGCTTCATGGTGGTGGTCGCGGGCTCGGAGCCTGAGCCCTTCGCGGCGGCTGCCATCCATGCCCTGCCGGCGGAATGGCTGAAAGCCTTGCCCGGCCA
>CAMCHA010000068.1 GCA_945874515.1 Asaia bogorensis | reverse complement strand
CCATCCAGGGCCTCGGCCTTCGGGCCATAGAAGCGTCCCGCGAAAAAGAAGGGGCCTTTTGGTGCCGGCAGCCAGTTGGATTCCTTATCAGGCCCAGGACTCTCCGCCTGCATGTAGATTTCAAGCGAGCCATCAGCGCCTTTCACAAGGCCCGCCGTACGATCACCAATCGAATAGCGGTTCAGGGGGTTATCCACCAAGAATCGCTGCGGCAGGTTGTACATGGTGATGGACCAGAATTCAGTGACGGGCGGGGTTTGGCCTGGCTCAAAGCGCAAGACCCAGCGCCGATTGCCGTCCAGAACCTTGCCATCACTGTCGGTCTGTTGGCTGCCATAGACAGCCTCCTCCTTTGTATTGGCATAGATGCCCAACATGGCGCCAAAATTGCGCTTTGTGATGTACCCATCAGCCAATTCTTGACGCGAGCCGAACATATCCCGTGAAGTCTTTTCCTTAACAGCGTCTTCGCGCAGCGTCTTGGCTGCTTCGGCGTTGCCCGCTTCTATCGCTGCCCGAATTTCTGGCGAAAGCGTATTCGCATTGAAATTCCTGCCCGCCCCAATACCAATACGCGCAAAGCGGGCGAACATTTCTTGTTCTGAAGCATGTACCGGCATGAAGGGCAGAAGCGCATTCAGATACGCAATGAACTCAATCCCCTCGGCCTTGGCGGCATCCCATACCGGCCAGTCAATGGCAGGCGCGGCAGCAGGCGCGGCTGTGCCTGTGAACTGCGACAGCGGCGTAAGCTTATAGCCCGCCTGCACCGCCTGAAGTGCTGCGACATCGTCTGGGCCAAGGAGTTGCGTACGCGTCAGCGTCCCCACAAATTCGGTTTCAGCCACAAAAACCTTGGTAATTCCGGCGGGTACAGTGCCCTTCCAGCGCGGGCCCACAAACAGATAGTTCCCAGCCTCCCGCCCTGTGGTGCGCACGCCGGTATAGGCAAAATTATGCGTGTACAGATCAAACCACTGGTTCACGTAATAGCGCGGCGCCGGTACCGCTTGAAGAGACAACACCATAGGTTCTGCGCGCAGATCCAACCATGCCCAGGAATAAGGCGTGTCGTTATTGGGGGATACGATATCCGTATCCTTGGGCGTGGCGGAACGCGCATAATGCCGGAATTGATTGAAGCCGCCGACATAGCCACCGAACGCCTTATTCTGCGTCTGGTTATACATGGTCTGGTAGCCCTGCAGCGGTGCATAGGCATAGGCCCAAGCCTCACGCGCAATGGCCTTGGCTTCATCGGGCGTGATGGCAGTGTTGCTCCATGATGGCCTGATGCTCAGTGCGATGGATGTCGAAAGCACCAAGGCTGAAAGGCCGCGGCGGTTGATGGATGTGGACATTTCAGTCTCTCCTGCTTTCGTTCTGGTTCGCGCTAAGGCTTATTTCGCCAACTCGATATCATTCAGCTGCCAGCTTTTGTCGAAATAGGCTTCTGTGGCGGCATAGAAGCGGAAATAGGGAAACCAGCCCTTGCCCGGGTTTGTCCTGATCCAGTTCGCCGCATTGGCCGGCCGTTCCGGCCCGAAATAGACATCCACTGAACCATCGGCATTCTTGACCAAATCAGGATTGCGCGAGGAAAGATCGGCAGCGCCCTGCGCGGTCACCAGCGGGCCGCGCGTCACATTGTCATAAAGCGTGATGGACCAGAATTGCCGCACCGGCGGATTAGGCTCAACCCGCAAGCGATAGGTCTTGCCACCATCAAGCCAATTGCCATCCCGATCCTTGGAGGTTTCAAGATACACCTGACCAAAGCCAACAATACGGCCCTGCATGCCAACCGACATGCCAATGGCTTCATAGAACCAGGATGAACGCTCATCGAACTGAACGCGGTTCTTGTCGGGCGATTCCTGATCAAGATCGAACAGCACCGCATATTCCCAGCGCTTGCCGGGATAAACCGTGGCACCCGCATAGCGCTTGTCATAGGCAATGGTGCGCGCCATCAATTCGCCAACCTTGGCCGCGTCCGTCAGGATGCGCGTCTGCCGCGCGTCTGGATTGAAGGCTGTGCCTGGCGCGATGCCAAGTGACCGCAACATGCCGAACATCATACGGTCGCGGGGCGCCACCGGTTCATTGGCGTAAAGCTCGGCCAACAGCTTCCAATATTCCAGCGTGTCGGGCTGCGCTGATTGCCAGGCACGGCCACCCACTTCCAGGAATTTCGTGGGGGCGGGCCGATCCCTTTGGTTCCAGCCATAGATGTTGAACTTGCGCAGGGTGGCTTCCGCCACAGCCCTGTCAGGATCAAGCCCGCGCGTGCCAAACCACACCTGATTACTGGGCGCGCGAAACACGGTGTAACCAGGCGCTGCAATATCAGGGCTGCCAGGCGGCAGGATCAGGTATTTGCCACCGGCGCCCTTGTCCGGCCCTGTCTGGCCCATATCGGTGATCGGCTGCTGCCAGATGTCCATGACGCCGCCCGCTGTCAAACCTTGCGGAACCTCCACAACCATCGGCCCTTGCCGGGCCAGATCCCAGAAGCTGAAGGCATAAAGCGTGGTGATATTGGGTGTCAGCATGCCGGCCTTATCGGCCAAGTTACGGTAGAACATGATATCGCCATTGCTGGCGCCCAGCGTCTTGGTTTGCGCATCATAAAGCGCCTTGAAGCCCACCGCCGGCAGCGCCCAGAGATACGCCTGGGTTGCGCGCTGGAAATCCATTTCGTCATAGAGCCGATCTGCGGTCTGGCGGCTGGGAAACCCATTCTCAAGCGTGAGATCGCCAAGCCTTGTCGGGACAGATTGGGCATCGGCGGAAGATAGGGGCAGCGGCGCCATGATGGCGACAATCGCTGAGGCGATCACTGCCGAGGTCAAACGCTTCAAGGGGTTGGGCATGCGCTTCGGTCCTCAAAAAACACTGAGGGACCATACTTGAAGTGATGATACTGTTAAACTGGCACTGCGATACTTTTTTATTAAAAAAAATAGAATGGTTGATCGTCGGCGTCCGGCGGTCGGCGGTGGCGTTATCCCCTACTACTCGCTCGCTTCCGGCTTCCTGTCCGGCAAATATCGGGCCGAGGCTGACCTGGGTAAAAGCCCGCGTGGTCCACGCGGCGCCGGGAAATACCTTAATGGAAAGGGGCTGAAGGTGCTGGCAGCTTTGGACAAGGTGGCGGCGCGCAAGGGTGCCACGCCTGCTCAGGTGGCGCTCGCCTGGTTTAAGGGTCGCCCGGGTCTGGCAGCGCCGATTGCCAGCGCCACTACCTCAGCGCAATTGGTGGATTTGGCCAAGGCAGCGGCACTTACACTGGATGCCGCTGCGGTCGCGGAATTGGATGCGGCGAGCACGTGATGGTGCCGCCGCCTCCGGCAAGGCGCTATTTCACCTCAATGAGCGCTGGAAGATTCCAGCGTCCATCCAGGGCCTCGGCCTTCGGGCCATAGAAGCGCCCCACGAAAAAGAACGGGCCTTTTGGCGCAGGCAGCCAGTTCGATTCCTTACCAGGCCCGGGGCTTTCTGCCTGCATGTAGATTTCAAGCGATCCATCAGCGCCTTTCGTAAGACCCGCAGCGCCCAGAGATACGCCTGGGTTGCCCGCTGGAAATCCATTGCGTCCTAGAGCCGCTTGGTGGGTTGGCGGCTTGGAAACCCATTCTCAAGCGTGAGATCGCCAAGCCGTGTCGGGACAGATTGGGCATCGATTGTGGTTGTCAAAAATATGTAATATTCATACTTGATCTCGTGATGCCGTTACAATAGCCTCGAAATTCATGAGCGTTATCAAAGGGCGTACATGCTAGATCGTCTGAAAGCGGCGCAGGCCTTGGCCGCGACCCTGAATTTCCATAAGGCGGCCCAGCGTCTGAAGATAAGCCAGCCGCACCTGACGCGCATCATCAAGTCGCTTGAACAGGATCTTGGCATCATGTTGTTTGAACGCGGCCCGCAAGGCGTCTTGCTCACCGCAGATGGTGCGCGCGTCTTGCAGGAGGCAGCCATCCTCATCAATGCCGAGACGATGTTCAGCCGCAGTACCGAAGCGCTGCGCAATGGCGGATCGGAGACTCTGCAGATTGCGGCTGGTGCCTTCGTTTCCCAAGCATGGGCGGGTGCGGCCGTGACGGCCATGAAGAAAGCTGGGGTTACCATTTCAATCAGCCTTCGTGAACTTGATTGGTGGAAACTCGCCGAAGCCGTTCAAAGCGGCGAAGTGGACCTCGCCATTGGTGAGCTGAGTGAGGCAAATAGGATTCCTGAACTTGCAAAGGAACCATTCCCGGAACGTGAAGGCAGCGTCATCGTGCGCGCTGATCATCAGCTTGCAGGCCTGAAGCAGGTGACGCTTGAGGAGATTGCCCGCTTTCCCCTGGTTGGGCCGCGTCTTCCCGGGCGTATTGCACAGCTACTGCCGCCGGTTTGTGGGTTTGGGTCACTGTCAGAAGATGGGCGCTTCTTTATCCCTGTGATGGAATGCGCCACGCCGCGATCCATGATTGATGTAGTTTCAGCATCGGACGCCGTCTGTATGATCTGGCCAGAATTTTGCGCCAATGCGCTGAAGTCCGGCGTGCTTCGCGAATTACCATTTCATCCGCCTTGGCTGCGTGCTGGCCCGGGCATCATATATCGGCGATCCAAGCCGCTTTCCGCCGCCGCCCAGGTCTTCTGCGACGCGGCGCGGAGCGCAGAGCGGGATTATTTTCGGCACCGGCCAGCATGAATCGTATGGCTGGCGCGGCTTATGCTCTCTAGATCAAGAAACTCGATCTGATGATTCCATCAAATCGCATATTCCTCTAGGCCTGAAACCTCACCGCAAAAAAGGCTCCACCGTCCCGGTAAGCTTCATGGTCAGCGGCTTGCCGCGCCGATCCGTGGCCTTGCCCAGACTGACCCGGATCCAGCCTTCCGAGACGCAATATTCCTCGACATTGGTCTTTTCCTGGCCTTTGAAGCGAATGCCAACGCCGCGGCTCAGCAGCGCCTCATCGAAAAAGGGGCTGCTCGGGTCATTGGATAGCCGGTCGGGCAGGGCAGGGGTGTCTTCGGTCATGATATGCTCCCGACGCGACTTCTGCCCGAGAGCCGCAGGGAAGGCAACGCCGAGCGATTGACCTGCCCGCGCCAAAAACGCAATTTCAAATCGTGACTGACCCAAGGATGGTTCCGTGCAGTATTCGGCTACCGAAGCGCAACAAGAACTCCGCGCGCAAATCCTAAAGCTCTGCGCCGATTTTGGCGATGATTATTGGCTGAAGATTGACCAGGAAGCGCGCTTCCCGGAAGAATTTTACCGCGCCGTCGCCGCCGCCGGCTGGCTTGGCATTGCGATGCCCGAGGAATTCGGCGGCGCCGGGCTTGGGATTTCGGAAGCGACCGTGATGATGCAGGCGGTGGCGGAAAGCGGCGCCTGCATGTCGGGCGCCTCCGCCATCCACATGAATATCTTCGGCCTAAACCCTGTGGTGGTCTTTGGCACGCCAGCGCAAAAGCAGCGCTTCCTGCCGCCTTTGATCGCGGGCCATGAAAAGG
The DNA here is from genome assembly GCA_945874515.1 of Asaia bogorensis. Lineage (GTDB taxonomy): Bacteria > Pseudomonadota > Alphaproteobacteria > Acetobacterales > Acetobacteraceae > Neoroseomonas > Neoroseomonas bogorensis_B. The sequence continues at coordinate 3,457 of CAMCHA010000068.1, read as the reverse complement.
CCTGCTTTGGCGTGACCGAGCCCAATACCGGCCTCAACACAACAGAATTGAAGACGCGCGCCGAAAAGCGCGGTGATCGCTACGTCATCAATGGCCAGAAAATCTGGATTTCAACCGCGCAAGTGGCGGATCGCATCCTGCTTTTGGCGCGCACCACGCCGCTTGATCAGGTCAAGCGCAAGACCAATGGCCTCACGCTTTTCTACACCAAGCTTGATCGCACCAAGGTGGAGGTGCGGCTCATTCACAAAATGGGTCGGCATGGCGTTGATTCGAACATGCTGTTCTTTGATGGCCTGGAAGTGCCGGAAGAAGACCGCATCGGCGCGGAAGGGGAAGGCTTCCGCCTCATTCTGCATGGGCTCAACCCCGAACGCATCCTGATTGCGGGGGAGGCTGTGGGGATCGGCCAGGCAGCGCTTTCGCGCGCGGCCAATTACGCCCGCACGCGCGAAGTCTTTGGCCGGCCAATCGGCCAGAATCAGGGTATCCAGCACCCGCTCGCGCGGATCTGGGCGCAGTTGGAAGCGGCCGGCTTGCTCACCATGAAGGCGGCCGCGCTGTACGATGCCGGCCGGGACTGCGGGGCCGAGGCCAATGCCGCCAAATATCTGGCCGCCGAGGCCGGTTTCGCCGCAGCAGAAGCCGCCGTGCTGACCCATGGCGGCATGGGCTATGCCCAGGAATACCAGGTGGAACGCTATTTCCGCGAAAGCATGATCCCGCGCATTGCCCCGGTCAGCCGGGAACTGATCCTGAGCCATATCGCCGAAAAAGTGCTCGGCCTGCCAAAATCATATTAAGCGTGGGGATGGTGGGCGCGACAGGGATTGAACCTGTGACCCTTCGCGTGTGAAGCGAATGCTCTACCGCTGAGCTACGCGCCCGAACCTGCGAATTGTTTAGGGGCGCTGGTCGTGCCGCGTCAAGCATGGCGCGGACCGGCTGCGCGTGCAAAGCTGCGCCGCAAGAGAAAATTATGATTTTATCTGTATTTCTTTGGATCTTCTTCAAGGCCAAAGAAATGAATGTAGTATTAAATCAAGATATCTGGGTAAATTCGCCCGAAACGCCGATTTTATGCTTTCTTCATCTTCCCCGCACCGGCGGCACCACTATCAACCGTATGTTGAAATACACCTTCGGTGATCGCGCCTTCTTCCATGCCGATCTTGTGGCGGAACACGGCGGAGAGGCAGGGCTCAGCGCCGCGCTCGCAAATGACAATGGTGTTTATCCCAAGGCTATGCTGGTGGCGGGTCACTATGGTGTTGCGCATCCGTTGGTGGAGTACGCCCCACGTCCCGTAGGCATCGCCGCTGTCTTGCGCCAACCGCTGGAACGCATTGTCTCTCTTTATGACTATATTCGCGGCACGCCGGATCATCCTGAACATGCTGCGCTCAGCCTGCTCACCCTCAATCAGGCGCTGGATGCGGTGCCGGCTTTCGCCACGCATTGCCGGGATGCGCAATTGCGGACGCTATTCAATGCCACGGACCGGCACGGCATCACGGCAGCGCTGCAGCGCTACCCCTATCTGCTCGGCCGGATGGAGGCTTTGGATGTGTTTGCCCAAAGGCTGCTCGAATCCTTCGGCCTCACGCTTGCCGGGGCGCTGCCGCGCTTCAACGAAAGGCCGGTGTTGGCGGGGGTGGCGCCGGCGCGATCACAGCTTGACTACGCCACGGCGCTGGCGCGGCTGGAACGCCTGAACCGCGCCGAGCTTGAGTTTTTCGCCCGTCTGCCGCCGATTTTCGCAACCTGGCCAAGGCCCGCGATGGCGCAGGCACGCGCATCATGAAGTGATTTTCTTCTGGAGTGTTTATTGCTAAACTCGGCTATGACGCGTTTTCTGCTGCGGCCCTGCCTTGCCTTGCTTCTGGCCCTAGCGCCCGCCGGGCTATTCCCGGCGACGGCGGTGGAGGCGATTTACCAGGTCACCCAAACCGGGATAGCCGTGGTCGAAATCACCGCTCAATTCGAATCCCGACCGGATGGCTATTCGATGCGCTCGGTCAGTCGCGCAGTCGGCATTGGCAAGCTTTTTGCCGCGCATGAAATTCGATCAGAGGTAGAAGGCACTTGGCGCGCTGATGGTGTTGCGCCGCAGCGTTTCCAGGCCGAGGGCAATTGGCGCGGCGATGCCAGGCGCACGGTTTTGCTCTACCGCGATGGCATGCCCCAACCGCTGGAAATGGAACCGCCCGCGGCCATCACGAATGAACCCGTGCCCCTGCCCGCGCGACGGGGCGCGATTGATGGGCTTTCAGCCTTTGCGCTGATGTCGCGAACTGTGGCGCAAACCGGCCGCTGTGATCTGTCCGGGCCGATTTTTGATGGCAGGCGGCGGCTGGATTGGTCGTCCCGCACCATCGGATCGGCGCGCATCACTTATGCAGGGCAGGAAATTGAATCTCTTCAATGCGGGTTGGAAAGCCGGTTGGTCGCCGGGGTGCGTATTGGCGATGACCCTGCCCGCGCCAAACAGCCGCGGCCGGCTATGGCGTGGCTCGCCAAGGTCGATCCGCGCCTGCCGCCCATCCCGATCCGCGTTGAATTCGCAAGCACCATCTTCGGCACCATGCGGATGGAATTGCAGAAACTTAGATAGCGGCTTTAGCGGAGCATAGCGCGCAGCGCCGCCACATCAGCGGCAATCGGCGCAACACCGGCCATGCTATGCGGGCCATAGCCCCAGCCCGCGAAAATTGCGCGCACGCCGGCACCGCGCGCGGCTTCGATATCATTGCGGTGATCGCCGATCATCACGGCATCTTCGGGCGCTGCGCCGGCGGCAGCCAGGGTTGCGCGCAAATGCCCCGGATCGGGCTTGCGCATGGGGAAGCTGTCGCCGCCGCCAAGCGCGCTGAAATGTCCATCAAGCCCAAGCCCTGAGAGCAAGACCCGCGCCGCGCCTTCCGGCTTATTGGTGCAGACGGCCAAGCGCCAGCCGGCATCGCGCAAAACAACCAGCAATTCAGGAATGCCATCAAAGGCGCGCGTCAGCACCGCGGCATTGGCCTCATAATCCGTCATGAAATGCTGAAGGCCAGCTTCATCCAGCGCAATCCCGCGCGCGGCATAGGCGCGTTCGAGTAAAACGCGCACGCCATCGCCGATCATGGCCACCACCTCGGCGCGCGCGAAACCTGGCAGGCGTTTCACAGCCATCAGCCGATCCAGCGCGGCATGAAGATCAGGCGCGCTATCCACCAGCGTGCCGTCCAAATCAAAAACTGCGCAGCGCAGAACGCGATCAGGCATCGGAAGGCGGCACCCAGGGGATGCGCGCAATGTCGATCCCTTCTTCGCGCAGCGCCTCAGCCTCATCTTCGGTGGCTTCGCCAAAAATGCCGCGGGCTTCGGCCTCCCCATGGTGGATCTTGCGCGCTTCGTCAGCGAAATCAGCGCCGACGTAATCGCAATTCTTCTCTACCTCGGTGCGCATATGCCG
>CAMCHA010000067.1 GCA_945874515.1 Asaia bogorensis | reverse complement strand
AAAGTGCTAGAAGAACCGCCGGCGCGCGCCATTTTGCTGCTGGTTTCCTCCGCCCCCACACGGCTTTTGCCGACCATCCGGAGCCGCTGTAGGCGGCTTGATCTTTTTCCGCTGGCTGAGTCGGAAATGACGCCTTTGCTCGCGCGGCTTTTGCCGGATCTGCCGGCAACGGATTGCGCCAGGCTTGCTGAGATGGCGGAAGGCTCGCCCGGCCGCGCCATGCAGCTCGCCGAAGGCGATGGCCTGGAATTGCAGGCTTTGGTGGAAGAATGCCTTTCTGGCCTGAAGCGCCCCGACCCGGCGCGGCTGCATGCGCTGGCAGATCGCTGCGCAGCGGATCGCAGCGGGGCGCAATTCACCACCTTCATGGCGCTGCTGCGCGGGCGGCTTTCCGCCGGGCTCCGCCAGGCCGCGCGCGGGGAAGCCGCACCTGGCTGGGTCAGCTCCCATCCGCTTGCCGCTTGGCCCGCGCTATGGGATAGGCTCGGGCGCCTCGTGGATGAGACCGAAAGACTGAATATGGACCGCAAACAGGCGGTGCTGACCGGGCTTTCCTGGCTTTCAGCCTGATGTGAGCCAGATTAAGGCCAATAGAGATGACAAAAACGCGCTACGTCACAACGCCCATTTATTATGTCAATGACAAGCCGCATGTCGGGCATGCCTATACCTCGGTGGCGGCGGATGTGCTGGCGCGCTGGTGGCGGCTGCAAGGTCATGAGGTGTTCTTCCTGACCGGCACGGATGAGCATGGCCAGAAGGTGGAAAAGGCCGCGCGCGATGCGGGGATGGAACCGCAAGCCTTCACGGACCAAGTCAGCCAACATTTCCGCGACCTGACCGCGACGCTTGGCCTTTCCAATGATGATTTCATCCGCACCACGGAAGATCGCCACAAGACGGCCTGTTCCGCACTTTGGGAAGAATTGGCCCGGCGCGATGAGATTTACCTCGGCCATTATGAGGGCTGGTATGCCGTGCGAGATGAGGCGTTTTATGGCCCGGATGAGCTGACGGAACGCGATGGCGTGAAATACGCGCCATCAGGCGCGCCGGTGGAATGGGTGCGGGAGCCATCTTACTTCTTCCGCCTGTCGAAGTGGCTGCCGGATTTGCTGCGCCGCTTTGATCTGCCGGAAGGTCATGCGGAGAGGATTGATGTGCAGCCCGAAGCGCGGCGCAATGAAGTGCGCGCCTTTGTGCAGCAGGGGCTTAAGGATTTTGCCGATAAGCCGGAAAAGCTCGATCTTTCCATATCGCGGACCAGCTTCACCTGGGGGGTGAAGGTGCCAGGCGATCCCGCGCATGTGATGTATGTGTGGCTTGATGCGCTGACCAATTACATCACCGCCGCGGGATACCCAGACGCAAACGCCGAGCGCTGGAAATTCTGGCCGGCGAGCGCGCATTTCGTCGGCAAGGATATTGTGCGCTTCCATACGATCTATTGGCCGGCCTTTTTGTTGGCAGCCGGGATCGAGCCCGCGAAGCGCGTTTTTGCCCATGGCTGGTGGACGATTGAGGGGCAGAAAATGTCCAAATCCCTCGGCAATGCCATTGATCCGGTGGCTTTGGTCGCCGATTACGGGCTTGATCCGCTGCGCTATTTCCTGCTGCGTGAAGTGCCATTTGGCGCGGATGGAGATTTTTCGCGGAAAGCCTTGGCCAATCGGTTGAACGGCGAATTGGCCGATGCGCTGGGTAACCTTGCCAATCGCACGCTTTCCCTCATTCAGCGCAATTGTGAGGGCAAGCTGCCGGCCCCGGCACCCGCCATTGGAGATGATGTGGCGCTGCTGGATGCGCTTGCCGCCATGCCCGGCCTGGTGGGCAAGCATGTCGAAGACCAGGCCTTCCATCTGGCATTGGAAGAGGTGTTTCGGGTTGTGCGCGCCGCCAATGGCTATATCACCGCGCAAGCGCCTTGGGCTTTGAAGAAAACCGATCTGGTCCGCATGGAAGCCGTGCTGCGCCATCTGCATTCCGTGCTGCGCGGTGCGGCGACGGCGTTGCAGCCCTTCATGCCTGGGACCATGGCGGCTTTGCTCGATCAGCTCGCCGTGCCCCAAGATGCCCGGGATTTGGCTGCGCTGGCGACACCTCTGCCCGCCGGCACGGTCCTGCCGCCCCCAAGCCCGCTGTTTCGCAAAATCGAGATCGAGGCCGCCTGATGCTCGTGGATAGCCATTGCCACCTCGACTATTATGTCGAGGCGGAAATTGACGATGTTATCGCCCGCGCCCAGGAAGCCGGCATTGGCCGCATGGTCACGATCGGCACGCGCTTCGCTCAGGCGGAGCAGGTCAAAGCACTGACCGAGCGTTTTGATTGCGTTTGGGGCACGGTCGGCATCCACCCGCATAATGCCGGGGAAGGCCCTCTACCGGGGCCGGAGGCTCTGGCCGCTTTGGCCGATCATCCGCGCATCATCGGGCTTGGCGAAAGCGGACTTGATTACTTCTATGACAAGGCGCCGCGCGACGCCCAGGCGGAGAATTTCCGCAACCATATCCGCGCTGCGCAGATCACCGGCCTGCCGCTTGCGATCCATGCCCGTCAGGCGGATGAGGATATCGCCGATATCCTGGCCGAAGAACGCGACCGTGGCGGGGCCTTTCCCTTCCTGCTGCATTGCTTCAGCAGTGGCCGGGGTTTGGCGGAACGGGCCGTGGAGATGGGGGGCTACTTGTCCTTCTCTGGCATTCTGACCTTCCCGAAAAGCGATGAATTGCGGGAGATTGCGCGCGATATCCCGGCTGACCGGCTGCTGGTGGAAACCGATGCACCCTACCTGGCGCCCGTTCCCTTTCGCGGCAAGCGCTGCGAACCCGCCATGGTGGCCCATACCGCCAAGGTGCTGGCGGGCGTGTTGGGCCTGGAAATCGCGGCGCTTGAGGCACTCACGACTCGCAATTTTGAAACCCTCTTCCCGAAGGCCGCCTGAGGCTTGGTTACGGTCACGATCCTTGGCTGTGGTGGTTCGGCCGGCGTCCCGCTGATTGGTGGCGCGGATGGAAGGGGAGATTGGGGCGCCTGTGACCCCTCGGAGCCGCGGAATCGGCGCACCCGTTCCTCGATTCTGATCGAAGGCGATCAGGGGCAAAGGCTTTTGGTGGATGCGGGCCCAGATATGCGCGCCCAATTCCTGGCGGCTGGGATCGGGGCGGTGGAGGCGATTCTATTTACCCATCACCATGCCGATCACGTGATGGGCACGGATGAAACGCGCGTGCTGAACCGCATCATGGGTAAGCCCCTGCCCATTTATGGCATGGAAAGAACGCTGGATAACCTACGGCAGCGCTTTGATTATGCCTTTCTGCCTGCTGTCGGCCCCTGGTTCTTTCGTCCAGCCCTTGAAGCTCATGAAGTCGCCCCTGGGGAGACGCGGGACATCGCCGGGATGCCCCTCACCCTGTTCAGCCAGGATCATGCGGTGATGGAAACGCTGGGCCTCAGAATCGGGGGCTTCGCTTATTCCACCGATCTGGTGCGCCTGCCGGAAGAAAGCCTGGCCCTTCTTCACGGTCTGGATACCTGGGTCGTGGGATGCTTCCAGCGTGCGCCCCATAAGGTGCACGCGAATCTGGAGCAGGTGCTTGAATGGGTGCGCATGTTGCAGCCGCGCCGGACAATTTTAACCCATATGGGCAGCGATCTGGATTACGGCTGGCTCTGCCGCACCCTGCCTCCGGGGATCGAGCCCGGGTATGATGGAATGGTGTTACAACCGGGCGCTGCGCCTGGGCGTTGACCCGGGCGGGAAAATGGGCGCATGGGAATTGCGCTGTCCTGCCGCCGCACCACATGCGGGGTTAGGCAAAAGTGACGTAAGGCGGCCTGCTTGCCGCGAAAGGATGAGATGATGATCAGGGACCGTGATCCTGTTGATGTCTATAACAATACCTTGGTTCCCATGGTGGTCGAACAGACTGCGCGTGGGGAACGGGCTTTTGACATCTACTCCCGCCTGCTCAAGGAACGCATCATCTTCCTGACCGGCCCGGTTTTTGACCAGGTGTCGTCGCTGATTTGCGCCCAGCTGCTGTTCCTGGAAAGCGAAAACCCCAACAAGGATATCGCCTTTTACATCAACAGCCCGGGCGGCGTGGTTTCGTCTGGCCTCGCGATGTATGACACCATGCAGTATATTCGCAGCCCCGTGAGCACGGTGTGCATCGGGCAGGCGGCGTCCATGGGGTCCTTGCTGCTGTGCGCCGGCGCCAAGGACAAGCGCTATGCGCTGCCCAATAGCCGCGTGATGGTGCACCAGCCCTCGGGCGGGGCACAGGGCCAAGCGACTGATATCGAAATCCAGGCGCGCGAGATTCTGAAGCTTCGTCAACGGCTTAATGAGATCTACGTGCACCACACCGGCCAGCCCATTGATGCCATTGAGCGCAAGCTGGAACGCGATAGCTATATGTCGGCGGAAGAAGCGCGGGATTTCGGGCTGGTTGATCACGTGGTTGAAAAGCGGCCATTGCCGGCCACGGAAACCACCCCGGCATGAAACTGGCTGGCCTTAACCGGCCAAGCTTTCCCCAGTTGAGCGTGGGGAGTATATTCTGTGATTCGCGGGCCGCAAATTCGGACCGCATGGAGACGGTATGAGCAAGTCCGGCGATTCCAAGAATACTCTTTACTGTTCCTTCTGTGGGAAGTCGCAGCATGAGGTCCGCAAGCTGATCGCCGGGCCTACGGTATTCATTTGCGATGAATGCGTTGAACTCTGCATGGATATCATCCGTGAAGAGCACAAGACGCATCTGGTGAAGTCCCGCGATGGGGTGCCGACTCCCAAGGAAATCTGTAAGGTTCTGGATGATTATGTGATCGGCCAGGAACACGCCAAGCGTGTGCTTTCGGTCGCGGTCCATAATCATTACAAGCGCTTGGGGCAGGGCGGTAAGGGCGCGGATATTGAAATTGCCAAATCAAACATCATGCTCCTGGGGCCGACCGGTTCGGGCAAGACTCTGCTGGCCCAGACGCTGGCGCGAATCCTGGATGTGCCCTTCACTATGGCGGACGCCACCACTCTGACCGAAGCAGGTTACGTTGGTGAGGATGTGGAGAACATTATCCTCAAGCTGCTGCAGGCAGCCGATTACAATGTGGAACGTGCCCAGCGCGGCATTGTCTATATTGATGAAGTGGACAAGATCAGCCGCAAATCAGACAATCCTTCGATCACCCGTGATGTGAGCGGTGAGGGTGTGCAGCAGGCGCTGCTCAAGATTATGGAAGGCACCGTCGCTTCTGTGCCGCCGCAGGGTGGGCGCAAGCATCCGCAGCAGGAATTCCTGCAAGTGGATACGTCCAACATTCTGTTCATCTGCGGTGGTGCCTTTGCCGGGCTTGAAAAGATTATTAGCGCCCGCGGCAAGGGTTCGGGCATCGGCTTTGGCTCTGAAGTTCGTGACCCTGATGAACGCCGCACCGGCGCCATCCTGCGCGAGGTTGAGCCCGAGGATTTGCTAAAATTCGGCCTGATCCCTGAATTCATCGGCCGTTTGCCTGTGCTGGCGACTCTTGAGGATCTGGACGAAAAAGCGCTGATCGAAATCCTGACTAAGCCCAAAAATGCGCTGGTGAAGCAATATGGCAGGCTGCTTGAGATGGAAGGCGCCAAGCTGACCTTCACCGAGGATGCGCTACGCGCTGTTGCGACCCGCGCCATTCAGCGCAAGACCGGCGCGCGGGGTTTGCGTTCCATTCTGGAATCGATCCTGCTCGAAACTATGTTCGAATTGCCTGGTCTTGAGACGGTAGAAGAGGTTGTGGTGAACCGCGAGGTTGCCGAAGGCCGCGCCCAACCCCTGTTTATTTATGGCGAGCGTGCAGCCGAGCAATCCTCGGCCTGATGCACGCATCGCTGGGCCTTGTGAGGGCACTAGTGAAAACCAACATAAAGACGGAAAGCTTCCCGCCTGCGCCGCTTTTGGGCGGGCCAGGTGCGACTGTCCATAGTGAGGTCACATGACTGAAACAGTACATGGCGATATCCTTCCCGTCCTGCCGTTGCGGGATATCGTTGTATTTCCCCACATGATCGTACCGCTTTTTGTGGGCCGTGAGAAATCCGTCCGCGCGCTGGAAGCAGTGATGAAGGAGGACAAGCAGATCCTGCTTGTTGCCCAAAAGAATGCTGGCCAGGATGATCCAGGCGCGGATGATTTGTTCCAGATCGGTACTATTTCCACAGTGCTGCAATTGCTGAAGCTGCCCGATGGCACGGTGAAGGTGCTGGTTGAAGGCGGGCGGCGCGCGCGTGTGGCTGGCTTCAAGGAAACCGCGCCTTATTTCGAAGCCTTTGTTGAAAAGATCGAAGAACCGCCGGTTGAAGGCCGTGAGACGGAAGCGCTGGCGCGGACTGTGGTCACGCAATTCGAACAATACATCAAGCTGAACAAGAAGATCGCGCCTGAGGTGCTGGTTTCGGTCAATCAGATCGAAGACGCATCCAAGCTGGCCGATACCATTGCTTCCCATCTGGGGCTGAAAATCCCAGAAAAGCAGGAATTGCTGGAACTGCCTTCCGTTGCCGCGCGGCTTGAAAAAGTCTTTGCCCATATGGAAGGCGAGATCGGCGTACTTCAGGTGGAAAAGCGCATCCGCAGCCGCGTGAAGCGGCAGATGGAAAAGACTCAGCGCGAGTATTACCTGAACGAACAGTTGAAGGCGATCCAGAAGGAGCTTGGCGAAGGCGAAGACGGCAAGGACGAAATCGCTGAAATCGAAGCCAAGATCAAAGCCACCAAATTTTCTAAGGAAGCGCGCGAAAAGGCTTTGGCTGAGGTCAAGAAACTCCGCAGCATGAGCCCCATGAGCGCGGAAGCGACCGTGGTGCGCAACTACCTGGATTGGATGCTCACCATCCCCTGGAAGAAGCAAAGCCGGGTGCGCAGGGATATCGTGGCGGCGGAGAAGGTTCTCAATGCCGATCACTATGGGCTTGAGAAGGTGAAGGAACGCATCATCGAGTATCTGGCGGTGCAGTCACGCTCGCCCAAAATTCGTGGGCCGATCCTGTGCCTGGTGGGTCCGCCTGGTGTGGGCAAGACCTCGCTCGGCAAATCTATTGCCAAGGCGACGGGCCGGAATTTCGTGCGCATGTCGCTTGGCGGCGTGCGGGATGAAGCGGAAGTGCGCGGCCATCGCCGGACCTATATCGGCTCCATGCCCGGTAAGGTCATTCAGGGCATGAAGAAGGCCAAGACCTCCAACCCGCTTTTCCTGTTGGATGAAATTGACAAGCTGGGTGCGGATTGGCGCGGTGACCCTTCATCCGCGCTGTTGGAAGTGCTGGATCCGGAACAGAACAGCACCTTCGCGGATCACTATCTGGAAGTTGATTATGATCTTTCGGATGTGATGTTCGTCACCACAGCGAATTCGCTTCGCATGCCGCAGCCCTTGCTTGACCGCATGGAGATCATTCGCATCCCCGGCTATACGGAAGATGAGAAGGTTGAAATCGCCAAGCGCCATTTGATGAGCAAGGTAAGCGATGCGAACGGATTGAAGGCGGATGAATGGTCGGTATCTGATAGCGCCATTCGAGACCTGATTCGCTACTATACGCGTGAAGCGGGTGTGCGTAACCTGGAGCGCGAAATTGCTGGGCTTGCGCGGAAATCGGTGAAGGAAATCGTTTCTAAGAAGGCCAAGAAAGTTGCGATCACCCACAAGAACCTCGACAAATTCGCAGGTGTGCGGAAGTTCCGCTACGGCGAAGCGGAAGAAGAGGATATGGTGGGCGTGGTCACTGGGCTGGCCTGGACCGAAGTGGGGGGCGAAATCCTCACCATTGAATCCGTGCTGCTGCCCGGCAAGGGCAATGTGAAGCAGACCGGCAAGCTTGGCGATGTGATGCAGGAAAGTGTCTCGGCCGCCATGTCTTATGTGCGCAGCCGCTCAACGAACTTCGGCATCAAGCCGACTTTGTTTGAAAAGCGCGATCTGCATGTGCATGTGCCGGAAGGGGCGACGCCCAAGGATGGGCCTTCTGCCGGTATTGCCATGGCGACCAGCATTGTCTCTGTCCTCACGGGCATTCCGGTCAGGCGCGATGTTGCCATGACCGGGGAGATTACGCTGCGCGGGCGGGTACTGCCTATTGGCGGGCTCAAGGAAAAGCTGCTGGCCGCGATGCGCGCTGGCATCAAGACCGTTTTCATTCCGAAGGACAATGAAAAAGACCTCGCCGATATCCCGGATAGCGTGAAAAAAGGGTTGGAGATCAACCCGGTATCCCATGTGGATGAGGTCATCCTGCGTGCCCTGGCGCGCAAGCCTGAAGCCATTACCTGGGAAGAACCGGTTGAGACACCGCCGCAAAAGCCTGAAGCCTCGGCTACGGGCGCGGCCCTGCCACACTAAGCCATAGGGCGCGAAGCCCCGGACCATTTGCGGCGGGAGGGGGGGAAGTGTAGAGGGGTTTAGGCTTCTCGTGACACGTTCCCCTCTCCGGCTGATGGCTGATCGGTCGTTTCGCGCTCAAGTCGTTTCATCCAGAGGAAAGGAATTATTCATGAACAAGCAGGAACTCGTCGCGGCTGTCGCCAAGGCGGCTGATATGACCAAGGAAAAGGCCGCCGAGGCCGTGGATGCAGTGTTCGATTCGATCACTGCAGGGCTGAAGCAGGATGGCGAAGTGCGGTTGATGGGCTTTGGCACCTTTGCCGCAGCCAAGCGCGCCGCTAGCACGGGCCGCAACCCGCGCACCGGTGCAGAAATCCAAATTCCCGCCAGCACCGCGGTCCGTTTCAAGATGGGCAAGGCGCTGAAGGATTCGGTGAACTGATTTCCTGCGCGCTGGTAGTGCGGGGCTGGTCTAAATTGACTGGGCCCATGCTATGAAGCGCGCATGCTCGGGCGCTTAGCTCAGCGGTAGAGCGCCTGTCTTACACACAGGATGTCGGCGGTTCGAACCCGTCAGTGCCCATTCACTTGCTCTCCGCCTATCGCCTTGACATGGGCGCATGGGGCGGACTATCAGCCTT
>CAMCHA010000066.1 GCA_945874515.1 Asaia bogorensis | reverse complement strand
CTCGCCTGCCGGGACGCGCCGGCGGCGGTGAATGAAATGGCGGAAAAGCTGGGTATTTCTGCCTCCCTCGTCTCGCATCATTTGCGGCTTTTGCGGGCGGCGCGATTGTTACAAGCGGATCGGCGCGGGCGGCAGGTTTTTTACGTGGTCGGTGACGAGCATATCCGGTCCATGCTGGCGGATATGGTTGATCACATCAGTGAGGAAGAAGCGGCCGAGGGCGAGGCCTGAGGCGGCGCGGCGCGGATTATCCCGCTTTTGTGCATTCCCGCCCTTGTGCGGTGCGGGAGCGCCGATTATGTTCGGCTGAAAGTTAGGCCATCGGGCTCGGGCCCTTGGTAGTCTGAGGGTTAATGTCTTGAAACGGCGTGGTTTTCACGACCGATAAGGGATGGGTTGATGAAGGTTTTCATGGCAAAGTGCCGCGCAGTCGGCCTTGGTCGGCTTATGGCTGGCGTGGCTGCTTTGGCGATGGGTTTGGTACTGGCTGTACCTGCCTTGGCAGAGAGCATGGTTGGTGCGCCGGCGGCTTGGGGCATGGGCTTGCAGCCCTCGGGCGGGGTGGTGAAGGAACGTATTTCTTCCTTCAACAGCATGGTCTTCGCCATCATCGTCGGCATTACGATTTTTGTGCTGGTGCTGCTGTCCTATTGCGTGTGGCGCTTCCGCGAAGAACGCAACCCGGTCCCGTCCACGACCAGTCACCACACTGGCTTGGAAATCGCCTGGACCGTGATCCCGGTGCTGATCCTTTTGGTCATCGCCATCCCCGGCTTCCGCTTGCTGTATTTCCAGGACCGCGCGGTGGATGCGGATATGACGATCACCGTGCAGGGCCGTCAGTGGTATTGGAATTACACCTATTCGGATCACGGGAACTTCACCTTTGACAGCTACCCAATCCAGGAAGCCGATCTGAAGCCGGGCCAGATTTTCAAGCTTTCGGTTGATAACGAACTGGTGATCCCGGTTGGGGCCAGTATCCGCGTGCTGACCACGGGGCATGATGTGATCCATTCCTTCTTTGTGCCGGCGCTTGGTATCCAGAAATACACCATCCCGGGCCGTACGCTGGAAACCTGGATGCGCGCGGATCGCCCCGGTATTTTCTACGGGCAGTGCAATCAGATTTGCGGCACGAATCACTGGTTCATGCCGATTGCCGTGCGCGCCCTGCCGCGCGCCGAGTTCGACACCTGGGTTGCCGATGCGCAAAAGCGCTTTGCCCAGGCTGATGGTAGCGCGCCGGTGATTGCCGCCGCGCCCGCTTCTCAGGAACAACTTCAGATCGCGGAGGCCCGCCGGTAAGGCGCGGCTCAGGGAAGAAAAACATGGCAAACGCTTCGTACGCCCATCACGACGATCATCACGATCACAAGCCGGGCTTTGTGGCCCGCTGGTTCTTTTCAACGAACCACAAGGATATCGGCACGCTCTACATCATCTTCGCGCTGGTTGCGGCGGTGGTGGGGATTGGCATTTCGCTGCTGATGCGTATTGAGCTGATGTCTCCCGGCATGCAGATTTTCTCTGATGGCCAGATGTGGAATGCCTATATTTCGGCCCATGGCCTGATCATGGTGTTCTTCGTGGTCATGCCCGCGCTGATTGGTGGTTTCGGCAATTGGTTCGTGCCGATCATGATCGGGGCGCCGGATATGGCCTTCCCACGCATGAACAACGTTTCCTTCTGGTTGCTGGTGCCGGCCTTCATGCTGCTGGCGGCAAGCCTTTTCGTGGGTGAAGGCCCGGGCGCGGGCTGGACGATCTATCCGCCACTGTCGGACAGCACCTTCCATTCCGGCCCGGCGATGGATTTAGCGCTGTTTTCGCTGCACCTGGCGGGCGCTTCTTCCATCATGGGCGCGGCCAACTTCATCACCACCATCTTCAACATGCGCGCCCCTGGCATGACGCTGCACAGGATGCCATTGTTTGTGTGGTCCATGCTGGTCACGGCCTTCCTGCTGCTGCTGGCGGTGCCGGTGCTGGCGGGTGCGATCACCATGCTGATCACGGACCGCAATTTCGGCACGTCCTTCTTCCGCCCTGAAGGTGGTGGGGACCCGGTGCTGTTCCAGCATCTGTTCTGGTTCTTTGGCCATCCGGAAGTCTACATCATGATCTTGCCGGGCTTCGGCATTATCAGCCACATCATTTCGACCTTCAGCCGCAAGCCCGTGTTCGGTTACCTCGGCATGGCCTACGCGATGGTGGCGATTGGCTTTGTCGGCTTCCTGGTCTGGGCGCACCACATGTACACATCTGGCATGGATGTGGACACGCGCGCCTACTTCATGGCGGCTACCATGGTGATCGCGGTGCCGACTGGCGTGAAGATCTTCTCCTGGATCGCGACCATGTGGGGCGGTTCGATGCGACTTGATACGCCAATGCTATTTGCCATTGGCTTCATCTTCCTGTTCACCGTGGGTGGCGTCACTGGCGTGGTGCTGGCCAATGCGGGCATCGATCAGGTGCTGCACAATACCTATTACGTGGTGGCGCATTTCCATTACGTGTTGTCGCTGGGTGCGGTGTTTTCGATCTATGCCGGCTTCTATTACTGGATCGGCAAGATGTGCGGCCGGCAATATCCGGAAACGCTCGGCAAGATCCATTTTTGGATGACCTTCATCGGCGTGAACCTGACCTTCTTCCCGATGCATTTTTCGGGCAATCAGGGCATGCCGCGTCGCTACCCGGATTATCCAGAGGCCTTCTGGGGGTGGAACTTTGTCGCCTCCATCGGTTCCTTGATCTCGGTGGCGTCCTTCGTGTTCTTCTTCTACATCGTATGGGTGACCATGCGCTCGGGCGCCAAGGCTGCAGCCAATCCCTGGGGTGAAGGTGCAACGACCTTGGAATGGCAAGTGGCGTCTCCGCCGCCCTTCCACACTTTTGAGGAAATTCCTCGTCTGCGCTAAGGCGCTGCAACGGACGGTATGACGATGAGCGATTCGGTCATCGAAAACGGCAAGGGGGGCGCGGCCCCCCTTCCTGTTTCCTACAATATCTCGGAAGTGAGCGATTGGGTCGCGCTGCTGAAGCCGCGCGTCATGTCGCTGGTGGTGTTCAGCGCCGTCGCGGGGCTGCTGGTAGCGCCGGGGTATTTGAATCCCGTGCTGGCCGTGATTGCCATTCTCTGCATCGCGGTGGCGGCGGGTGCCGCGGGCGCCATCAATATGTGGTATGATCGCGATATTGATGCGGTCATGCGCCGCACGGCGCGCCGGCCAATTCCTGCCGGACGCATCGCCCCTGATGCCGCGCTTGCCTTTGGTATTCTGCTTGGCGTTGGGTCTGTCGTGGTGATGGCTTTCGCTACCAATTACCTGGCCGCTGGCGTGCTTGCCTTTTCCATTCTGTTCTACGTGGTGGTTTACACCATGTGGCTGAAGCGCCGTACGTCCCAGAACATCGTTATTGGCGGTGCCGCGGGCGCCTTTCCGCCGCTGATCGGCTGGGCCGCGGTGACGGGCGACATCACGCTGGTGCCGATCATTCTTTTTGCCATCATCTTCATCTGGACTCCGCCGCATTTCTGGGCGCTGTCGCTTTGGGCGCATGAGGATTACGCCAAGGCCGGCGTACCCATGCTGCCCGTGACCGCAGGCGCGCGCGAAACCCGCAAACAAATCCTGGTCTATACGCTGGCGCTGGCGCCGCTTGGCATGGCGCCCTGGCTGATCGGCTTTTCCGGCCCGGTCTATGGCGGGATTGCCGCGCTGCTCGGTTTGAATTTCATCCGCCACGCTGTCGCCGTATTGCGGGAGCCGCAGGATGAGACGGGCCGCAGCCTGGAAGGCGACAAGGCGGCCAAGAAATGCTTCCGCTTTTCGCTGACCTATCTTTTCGCGCTTTTCGCGGTGCTGGCCGCTGAGAAGCTGATCCTTTCGCCATGACCCCGGAAGAGCGCGCGATTTTCGAAAAGCGCCGTCGCGGGCGCAATATTGCGCTGATGCTGCTATTGGTCGGGCTTTCGGTGTTGTTCTATTTCATCGGCATCGCGCGCCTGCTGCGGTCTTGAGCAGCGGCTCGGCGCTTCCCAAATAAACGCCATGGATCAGGAAGCACAAAAGACAAATCTCGCGCGGCGCAATCGCCGCACCGGCTTGGCCGCGGCAGGGATTGTGACCTTCATGGTTGGGCTTTCCTTCGCCGCCGTGCCGCTTTACGATCTGTTCTGTCGGGTTACTGGCTTTGGCGGCACCACGCAGCGCAGCGCCGCGGCACCCGGTGCCGTGGGTGATCGGCCAATCACCATCCGCTTCAACGCGACCACGCACCCCAACCTGCCTTGGCGCTTCACCCCCGAACAGCCAAGTGTGACGCTGCGCCTTGGTGAAGAAGGCCTTGCCTTCTATTCCGCCACTAATCGGTCGGAAACACCGGTCACCGGCGTTTCGACCTATAATGTGACGCCGGAGAAGGTCGGGCGCTATTTCCACAAGATCGCCTGCTTCTGCTTTGATGAACAAACGCTGACGCCCGGAGAGCGTGTGGATATGCCCGTCACCTTCTGGGTGGACCCGAAAATCGCCGAGGACCCCAGCACGCGAGACATCACCACCATCACGCTTTCCTATAGCTTCTTCCGCACCATCGAAGATGCGAAAAAGGCAGGCGCGCTTGCCAATGCGGGGCCGCATGTTGGGCGGGCCGGCACAAGGCAGAATTGATTGACGGCTAGGCCCGGTTTTCATGCCTGATGGGCTTGATTTTGGGGGCGGTTTCAGGATTGATGCGGGCGTCCGTTTCGGGCACTAAGCCCGTACCCGAGGAAGGCACCAGGACTGAAAATGGCAAGCACATCTCACGCGCAGGCAACCTCGGCGGAAGGCGAAGCGCCGCCGCCGAATAAACACCCCTACCACCTGGTTGATCCGTCACCCTGGCCGCTGGTGGGGTCCTTTGCCGGTGGCGCGCTGGTGCTGGGCATTATCCTTTGGGCGCATTACGGCAATCGCGGCGTCTTCTTCCTGGGCCTCGCCGGTCTTCTTGCGACCATGTTCTTCTGGTGGCGCGATGTGGTGAAGGAAAGCCGCACGCCGGGGCTGCATACGCCCATCGTGCGCATTGGGTTGCGCTACGGCATGACGCTGTTCATCGCGTCCGAAGTCATGTTCTTCGTGGCCTTCTTCTGGGCCTATTTCCATTTCGCGCTGTTCCCGGTGCATGTTTCGGGCGCTGAAGTGGCGATGTGGCCGCCCAAGGGCACGCTGACCTTCGATCCTTTCGATCTGCCCTTTCTGAATACCATGATCCTGCTGCTGTCGGGGTGCACCGTCACCTGGGCGCATCACGCCCTGCTGAACAATGACCGGAAGGGGCTCATCAGGGGCCTGACCATCACAGTAGCGCTCGGCGTGATCTTCTCCGCCTTGCAGGCTTGGGAATACAGCATGGCGCCGTTCAAGTTTAATGGCGGTGGCATTTATTCCTCGACCTTCTTCCTGGCGACCGGCTTCCATGGCTTCCATGTGATTGTTGGCACGACCTTCC
Source organism: Asaia bogorensis (assembly GCA_945874515.1). GTDB lineage: Bacteria > Pseudomonadota > Alphaproteobacteria > Acetobacterales > Acetobacteraceae > Neoroseomonas > Neoroseomonas bogorensis_B. The sequence goes on along the minus strand of CAMCHA010000066.1, from coordinate 3,554 downwards.
TGTTTGTCTGCCTGATCCGCGCCATGAAGGGTCATTTCACGCCGGAACGTCATTTCGGCTTCGAAGCGGCGGCCTGGTATTGGCATTTCGTTGATGTGGTCTGGCTGTTCCTGTTTGTCTGCATCTATTGGTGGGGCGCGGGCGAAATCGCGCATCACTGAAGTTTGGTAGGCGCCGCCCATGGAAACGCATGGCGGCGCCGGCCTGCTGAAATCAGCCCTTCTTGGCCGCTTCCCGCAATGCGGGCGAAGCGCCGGCCATGGCAGGGATTTTTTGGATCGGCGCCGCTGATGGTGTTGCAGGTAGCCAAAGCTTGACTGCTTGGCTTGCAATGGCGCCATCGCCCTACGATTTGAATTCGTGATGTTCTCTCGCCGTATGCTGTGGCCCGCTTTGGCGGGGCTGCCCGTTCTGATCATTCTGCTGGGGCTTGGCACCTGGCAGGCGCAGCGTTTGGCGTGGAAGACCGATTTACTGGCGCGCATTGCCGCTGCCGAAGCGGCTGCGCCCGCGCCCTTCACCGACTCGCCCGTGCCTTACGCGAAGCTTGAAGCTGTGGGGCGCTTCGACCATGCGCGCGAAGCGCTGCTGGGCGTTGAAATCCGCGCGAATAGGATGGGTGCACGGCTGATCGTGCCCTTCCTGCGCGATTCAGGCCCGCCCCTGCTGGTGGATCGCGGCTGGGTCCCCGTGGATGGGCTGGGCGGCCTGCCGCGGCCTGAGGGCGTGCAGCGCATCACCGGCTATATCCGCTTTGGTGAGGCCGCCGGGCGCTTCGCCGCGCAGGATGATGTCGCGGGTCGGCGCTTTTTTCACTTTGATCCCGTGGCGATTGGCGCGGCGCTCGGCCTGCCAGGCACAGCGCCCTATGCATTGGTACTGCTCGGCCCCGCAGGCAGCCTGCCAGAGCCCGCGCAGACCCTGCCACGCCCGCGGAACAACCATCTTGGCTATGCCATTACCTGGTATGGCTTGGCGCTATCCCTGATTGGCGTTTTCGTCGCCTTTGCCTGGCGCAATAGGAAGAAGGCCTGAAGAATGCGCGATGCAGCGCACCTACGGCAGCGCTTCAAGCGCCGGCATGGTCCAGCGGCCATCGATGATTTCAGCCCGTGGGCGATAAAGCCGCAGCACGGCGTTCCAGGGGCTTGGCACCGGCAGGCAATTCCGGGTGGTATCCATGCACCCGCCAAATTGCACGGTCACTGACCCATCAGCGCCGCGCTGCGCGGTGACGTTGTTGAGCGACACGGCATTACGCAGATTGGGCACCATGAAGCCGCGTTCATCATAAACCGTGACCGACCAGAAGCCATCCACCGGCACATTAGTGAAGCGCATCCGCCAAGCGCGGGTCTGGCTGGCCTCAGCGGGGCTGATGGTAAGATACACCGCAGCATGTGGTGGGTTGCCGCCCCAGCCCGCGGCAGCGGCGACCAAGCGCGCCACCGGGTCCACCTGCCCCCGCGCGCCAAAGCCATTCTTGAACTCCACAAAGGGGACAAGCGCGCCCAAAGCCTTCCGCAGCGCTTCCTGAGAGGTTTTGTCCCATTGCGGCGCTTCCCAAACGCCGGGGCCACCTGGCTGTTCGATCCGCAGACTATCCTGTGCGGCACGCGCCGCGGCCACATCGGCGGGATCATTCGGGTCTAGGAAGGTGCGGATCGCAAGCCCCAGATAGCGCGTGCCGATTTCGGCCCGCGTGAAGCGATGCTTGCCAGGCGCATAGAAGACAGCCGGGTTGTAATGGTCTTGGTCAATCAGCAGCAGTGACATGAAGCGCCCGCGCGTATCGGGCAATTCCACGGTGACCGGCCCCGCATCAAGATCAATGATGGCGAAGGAATAAAGCGTATCGCGGTTCATGCGCACGACATTCTGCTGGTCGAGCGGCGTGACATCGCGCAGATGAAAAAAGCGGCCCAGAGCGCCTTGCGCGACATAGGTACCGAAATAATGATCCGTTTCGGCACGGGCGAAATTATCCACCGTGACGCGCTGTGGGGCCTGGGCCTGCGTCGGCCATGCTAGGCTTAGGCTGAGACAGAACAGCATCAGGTGCAGAAAGTTTTTCATCATCAGTGCTCCACCTTTCGAAACCTTGGGTGACCGCCTGTCGCCGCCGCGTGGCATTATGCGTGGGCGGTAAGGCCGCTATATTCAAGGACTAAGGGTAACCCGATCATCCAGGAATGACCTATGTCAAACGCCGCCTATGCCAGCCTGAAATCCCGTTTTGGGCGCATCGCCGCCCTGAATGAAGCCGCCGCCATGCTGCATTGGGATGCGAGTGCCATGATGCCCCTTGGTGGCGGTGCCGCGCGGGGCGAGCAATTGGCGACCCTTGCCGGCCTTGCGCATGAATTGCTGACCGCGCCCGCGGTGGCGGAAGAGCTCGCGCGGGCTGAGGCTGAAGGCAAATGGGACGCCGCGAACCTTACCCTGATGCGCCGCACCCATGCGCGCGCGACGGCCTTGCCGACCAGCCTGGTGGAAGCGACCACCCGCGCCAATTCTGCGTGTGAGAAAATCTGGCGGGAGGCCAAGGCACGAGCGGATTTCGCCATGGTGCGCCCGGCCTTGACCGAAGTGGTCGCCCTACAACGCGAAACCGCCGCGGCACTTTCATTGGCGCTTGGCATGGCGCCTTATGACGCGCTGATGGATGGCTATCAGCGCGGCGTTACCGCGGCAGATGTCGAGCCCGTCTTCGCAGCCTATGAGGCGTTTTTGGCTGAAGCTTTGCCGCGCGCTGAGGAAATCCAGGCGCGTCGCGGTGCGCCCCTGCCGCTGACCGGGGCGTTTACCGTGCCAGCGCAGAAGGCGCTGTGCCAGGCGCTCTCGGCACGCATTGGCTTGGAATATGATCATGCGCGGCTGGATGAATCGCTGCATCCGTTTTGTGGTGGTACGCCCACCGATGTGCGCATCACGACCTTTTATGATGAGGCCGATGCCGCAAAGGCACTGCTTGGCGTGCTGCATGAAACCGGGCATGCGCTTTATGAACGCGGCTTACCGGTAGCCTATGCGCGCCAGCCGGTGGGTGAAGCGGCGGGGATGGCCGCGCATGAAAGCCAGTCGCTGATTGTTGAAATGCAGGCCTGCCGTTCGGATGCGTTTTTGCGTTTTCTGGGCGGCGAACTGCGCACGCGGTTTGGCTGCGATGCGGCGGTGGTAGCGCCCGAAAATCTGGGGCGGCTATGGCGGTGCGTTTCGCGGGGCTTTATCCGTGTGGATGCGGATGAAATCACCTATCCCGCCCATGTCATTCTGCGCTTTCGCTTGGAAAAGGCGATGATCGAAGGCGCTTTGCAGGTGACTGATCTACCGGGCGCTTGGAATGAGGGGCTGGAGAAGCTTCTGGGCATTCGCCCACCCAATGATGCCAAGGGATGCTTGCAGGATATTCATTGGCACGACGGCGCCTTTGGTTATTTCCCATCCTATACTTTGGGCGCCATGGCCGCAGCGCAATTGATGAAGGCAGCGCGCAGCGCGGAACCAGGGCTGGATAACGCACTCGCGGAAGGTAATATGGCGCCCTTGCTTGG
>CAMCHA010000065.1 GCA_945874515.1 Asaia bogorensis | reverse complement strand
GTGATCATTGCGCTGAAATCGCGCACCGCGCCGGTTGGGGAAGCGGTGGCGCAATCACTGGCCGCTTGTGATGCGCTGCTCGCCGCTGGTGCGAAGCAGATTTTCTGGAAATATTGCTCGACTTTTGACAGTACGGATCAAGGAAATGTCGGCCCCGTGGCGGATGCGCTGCTGAAGCGCCTGGGATCGGGTTTCGCGCTTGCCTGCCCGGCCTTTCCGACTAATGGGCGTACGATTTATCTCGGCCATCTTTTTGTCGGCAATGCGCTGCTGAATGAAAGCGGCATGGAAAACCATCCACTGACGCCGATGACAGATGCAAATCTGATGCGCGTACTGGGGCGGCAGACGGGTGGCGCGGTGGGGCTGGTGTCTTTCACCACCGTGGAACAAGGTGCGGCCGCCACGCGCCAGGCCATGATGCGACTTGCTGAACAGGGCCGGCGCTATGCCATTATGGATGCGGTGACGGATCAGCATTTGCTCGCGATTGGCGAAGCCGCCGCACAACACGCGCTGATCACGGGTGGTTCGGGTGTGGCGATGGGCTTGCCTGAGAATTTCCGTCGCGCTGGCCTGCTGCCGGCGCGCGGCAATGCTGCAAGCCTACCACCCATGCAGGGCATGGCCGCCGTGGTTGCCGGGTCTTGTTCACGCGCAACACTCGGGCAAATCGGCCTCGCACGCGATCACCTGCCGGTGCTGGAATTGGATGCGCTGGCAACGCCCGATGCGGCGGCGCTCACGGCTCAGGCGCTGGATTGGGTAGAGGGCAAGTTATCCGCCGATCGCCCGGTGGTGATTGCCGCCAGCGCGCCGCCGGAGAAGGTTGCAGCATTGCAGGCGAAGCTTGGGCGCGATGCGGCTGGTGCGCTGATTGAGGCCGCCATGGCCGCGATTGCCGAGGGGCTGGTCGCGCGCGGCGTGGGGCGGTTGGTGGTAGCGGGCGGAGAAACCTCAGGTGCCGTGGTGCAGCGCCTTGGCGTGACGGCGTTGCGCATCGGTCCTGAGATTGATCCAGGTGTGCCCTGGACTTTTGCCGAACCGCGCGGGCTGCATCTGGCGCTCAAATCCGGCAATTTTGGCGCGCGCGATTTCTTCCTGAAGGCATTTGACCATGGATGAGGCAGCGCTCCGCGCTCAGCTTGCCGCGCTCGGTGCCTCGCTTTTTGCGCGCGGCTATTCGGTCGGCACGGCGGGCAATATCAGTGTGCGCCTACCCGATGGTTTTCTGATGACGCCGACCAATTCCTGCCTTGGCCGGCTGGATCCCGCACGCATATCGAAGCTCGCGCCGGATTTTTCCTATGTTTCGGGCGATAAGCCTTCCAAGGAAGTCTTCATGCATCGCGCGGTACTGCTGGCGCGGCCCGACGCAGGCGCCGTGGTGCATTTGCATTCAACGCACGCCACCGCCATCGCTTGCGTAGCTGAACCTGGTGAGACCGCCCCCATTCCACCGCTAACCCCCTATTTCGTGATGCGCGTCGGGCGGAGCCTGCCCGTGATTCGCTATTATCGCCCGGGCGATGCGGCGATGGAAAACGACATTCACAAAGCGGCCAAAAGCGCGAAGGCCGTATTGCTCGCTAATCACGGCCCGGTGGTGTCAGGTCGCACGCTGGAAGATGCGGTGCATGCTGCCGAGGAATTGGAAGAAGCCGCGCGCCTTGCGCTGCTGCTGCGTGGTGCGGGCGCGCGCAGCCTGACGCCGGCGCAGGTGGATGATTTACTAACGGTTTTCGGGTAACGCCATAGCCATTTAGTACGTATCCCGTTCACCTTCGTTCACCGGATACGCACTAAATCCTTTTCTATCGCGTTTTCCGAGCCGCCAAGTGTTCCACTTGGCTTGAAAATGCTTACGCCGCCTTGGCTTTTTGCTGTTGCAGCAAACCCGTCAGGAATTGCGCAATGGTGCCCATGCCGGAGAGCCCGGCGCGGGCTTCAGCATCGCCATTGTAATTCGTGTTGGTGTTCACATCGTAGGCGAAGGTGTTGCCTGCGCGGTCCGCGATGAATTCAATCGCGCCCACACCCACGCCATTGGCGCGCAAAAAGGCTTCCATGCGCGGCAGCAAGGGGTGGGTGAAGCCTTCAATGATGCGGAATTTTTCGCTCGGCGCCACGGCTGGGCACACCGCACCTGGTTCAAGGACGCAGACATCTGCCGGGCATAATTCGAACCCTTCCGATGTATCCACGCGCACGGCGTATAGGAATGTTCCATTGATGAATTCAGCCCGCGTGATGAAGGGCTCAGGCGCTTCGATATAGCGCTGCACCAACCATACACCATCGCGCGGCGCGGCGAAGGGGTCCGGGTTCGCCGCGATTTTCGCTACCGCTTCGCTGAGTGCGGCCGCGCTCAAAATCAATTGCACGCCAAGCCCCTTGCCGGCGCGGTTATGTTTCAAAATAACCGGAAAGCCCAGCTTTTCCGCCGCCGCCGCAAGATGCTGCGTCCCCACCACGGCAATGGTCGGCGGCGTTGGGATATCGAAACCTGCCAGCGCGGCATATTGCGCAACCTTGGAGAGTTCCAACTGCAAAGCGCGCCGGCCATTCACCACGGGCCTGCCATGGCGTTCCAAATGCTCAATCACCGCCCCCGCATATTCCGGCGCATAGGTATGGCCGCGCGTGTGGGATGACGCACTCATGCGATTGTAGAAAACGCCCTCGGGCGGCGGGGTTGTCAGGTCAAGCACGCCTTCATCCAGGAACCATTCCTCGTAAGGCGTGCCAAGGCGGGCAAAGGCCGCGCGCAGCGGTTCCACCCAGGCATCATTTTCGTGAATGACAAAGACCTTCGACATGCGGTTTCTCCAACTTTTCACAAGAAAAAAGCCCATCCTGAAGCCAGCGCAAGAGCCTGAAAGAAGAAAGATTTTCTTTTTCTTTGGGGATTAATTGGTGAAAATTCCTGCCCCATGCTGTGCGCCAGAGAGATACCCTGCCCCCAAGCCACAGGCGCAATTTCACGATCCGCGTTTAGGCTTTGGGAAGGCAGTGAAGAAAGCAACTTGGTAGCCGAGGTCCCCGATGCAGCTTGATCCCGCCTTCGCCGCGCCGGGGCGTTTTCTGAAGGGCAATATCCACACCCATTCGACGCTATCCGACGGCAAGCGCGCGCCGGAAGATGTCGTGGAAACCTATCGCCGTGGTGGCTATGATTTCATGGCGCTGACAGATCATTTCATGGCGCGCTATGGCTTCCCCATCGCCGATACCCGCCGCTTCCGCGCGCCTGGCTTCACCACGCTGCTGGGTGCGGAGGTTCATGCGCCGGCGACCTCGCTGGGTGAGATTTGGCATATCCTGGCGGTCGGCCTGCCGCTTGATTTCGCACCAACCCCGCCCGAAGAAGATGGCGCAGCCCTGGCTGCGCGTTGTGCCGCAGCCGGCGCCTTTGTCGCTATCGCCCATCCCGGCTGGTATGGGCTAACGCCAGCCGATGGCCATAGCATCGCGGCCGCGCATGCTGTCGAGATCTACAACCACACGAGCCAGGTGCGCACCGATCGCGGTGGCGGCACTTTCCTTGCGGATCGGCTGCTGACGGATGGAAGGCGCGTTTCCCTGATTGCGGTGGATGATGCACATTTCGCCTGTGAGGATTGGTTCGGCGGCTGGGTCATGGTGAAGGCCGCAGAAAATGAACCGGAAGCGCTACTCGCCGCACTGAAGGCCGGGCATTTCTACGCAAGCCAAGGCCCACGCATTGAAGGCTTGCTCTGGGGTAGGGACAGCGTTGAGGTGCATTGCAGCCCCGCTGCCAGCATCATGGTGCTCGGGCGCGGATCATCCGCGGCGCAATCCGTGGCACCCTTGCAGACCCGGGCCGTGCTGCCACTTGCGAAGCTGCGCGATGGTGGCTTCGCGCGCATTGTGGTGGCGGATGCAGCGGGCAAGCGCGCCTGGTCCAACCCTCACTTTTTTTGAATGACAGTAATCTCGCTGAATTTCTGAACCGATTGAAGGCTTATGCTTGTTCGCGTAAAGCCCAGCAAAAGATGGTGGCAGTTTCGCGCTAAGACCCTTTTTCCTTTTGCAGACTGAAGCCGCGCGAAGCGTCATCATTTGTCACTTCATCCTTAGATTAAGACTTGAGTAACCCCATGCCGCAGAAAAATGCAGCAAGCGGCAGGAAACGCCGCGCATCATCGCGCCCATTAATCTGAGGCAGAAAATATTTTTGGTGCCTCAATAGCCTTGGTCACCTTTCAGCAAGGACCCTGCCTGCACAATGCGGCAGGTCCACGAAAGGAGCACGCTAGATAATGCGTATCAGAATTGCCCCCCTATTGCTCACCATCCTTGCGATGATCGGCGCGGTGAATGGCGGCGCGGCGGTCTATGCCTGGGTGTCCATGCGCCACAACGCGCAGAGCTTCACTGAAATCAAGACAAATGCGGTGGCGCCGCTCATTGATCTGAAGGCGTTGTCCGATGCCTATGCGGTATTCGTGGTGGACGCTTCGCACAAGATGCGCAATGGCAATTTCACCTGGGAAGAAGGCGCTACCAGCCTTGCCGATGCGGTCAAGAACATCAATCGCGCCTGGTCTGCGCTGACGCAAGCCCAATTGCCACCTTCCGTGCAGCAAGCCTTCGCCGAAGCGCGTGAACGCCGCGCCCCGGCCGAGCAGGTCACGCAGGACCTTGTGCGCATTACGGCTGCCAAGAACAGCGCGCAGCTTGAACAGCTGATCAAGGAACAGCTTTATCAGGCGATTGACCCCTTCACGGAATCGATTGGCGGCATGATGGACACCATCGTGGCCGAAACGAATGACAAGGTTGTGCAGGAAGTGACGTCCGTCACTCAGGCAACGCTGATCATCGCGCTGCTGGGGCTTTTCTCACTCGCCGCGCTGGTTGCTGCCGGCTGGGTTGTTGTTGCCCGTGTTACCCGTCCGCTTGGGACGCTGGCTAATGGCATGGAAAACATGTCGAAGGGCGATCTTTCCAAGGAATTCCAAGGCACAGATCGTCAGGATGAAGTGGGTGAGATGGCGCGTGCCGCCACCGTCTTCCGCGAAGGCCTGATTGTGGAAGCCGCGCGCCGTGCTGCCATTCAAAGCATCGCGGGCGATCTGGACCGCGCTGTTGGTCAATCGGTCAGCACGCTTTCCGAAAGCACCTCGATGCTGGTGCAGGAAGGCACAAAGGTCGCCTCGGTCACTGATGCCACACTGGCTCAGGCACGCTCTGCTGCGAATGAGGGGACTGAAGCCAATCACGGCATTCAATCCGTCTCGGCTGCGGCTGAGGAACTGACGGTTGCGATTTCCGAAGTATCCAACCGAGTAACCGCTGTGGCGCAGACCGCGCGCGGGGCGGCGGAACAGGCGGATCGCGTTAGCAGCCTGGTGGATGGGCTGAATGCGGCATCCGTCCGCATCAATGATGTAACGGGGCTGATCGGCACCATCGCCGCGCAGACCAATCTGCTTGCACTCAATGCCACGATCGAATCGGCACGTGCCGGTGAGGCTGGTAAGGGCTTCGCGGTGGTGGCTTCTGAAGTGAAGAACCTGGCCGCGCAATCGGCCAAGGCGACGGAAAGCATCCAGACCGAAATCGGCGCGATGCAAAACATCATCGGCGATGTAGTCGGCGTGATCGGCGATATCGTGTCGCGCATCAGCCAGTTGGATGGCGAAAACACTGCCATCGCCGCGGCGGTGGAAGAACAATCCGCCACCACGGCGGAAATCGCGTCCAGCCTGCGCAATGCCGCCCAGGCGGTGGATGGGCTGGAAGGCTCCATCGGCCGCGTGTCTGGCATGGCGGAGGAGTCCGGTAAGGCCATGGGCAGCATCACGAATGCAAGCCGCACCGTGGCTGAAGAAGCGGTGCAGCTGCGTGAAGCCACTCAGGCCCTGATCAAGCGCCTGCAAGCGGCCTGATAGGGCCTTATTGCTCCCAATAAAGAGCGGCGGTTCCGTGAGGGGCCGCCGCTTTTCTTTTAGGAACCCGATGAAGCGCTTGGTGGATGGTATCATGGCTTGCAAAATCACCATGTCGGAAATAAGTTTTATTTCCTATATTCTGCAGAATCGTGCCTTGATTTTGTGTGGGATGCGGGGGGGCCCCGGTCCGGGCGCATGCTCGCGAATCTGCCAGATATCTGTGGCAAGAAAGTCACCACACTGTGACCCCGCCCCATTTCTGCCAAAAGTCACAGAAATTTTTCCTATTGTCCCGCATTTTCAACGGCCCCATTCAGCTAATCACGCCAAGTTTCACCAAGTTACAGCCTGGATGCTTGTTCCCTTGATTCCATCCAGCTTACCTGTCCCGACAAGATGCAAACGCGTCACGTCTAACAGGGGACTTTGATCGGAAATGAAGGCAAGTAAACTTGTCGCGACCGCCTTAGTCGCCCTTGGCGTCGTTCTGACGTCAAGCCAGGTGAGCGCGAGTCAAGCGAACCAACAATCTGCTGCTCAACGCCAGCAGGCGGCGAAGCCAGCAACGGCGCGTCCAGCCGCCCAGGCTCAGCCTACTAGGGCTCAGGCTCAGCCTACCAGGGCCAAAGCGAATTCGGCCAATGCTCAAGTAAGGTCAGTCAGGTCCAATCCCGTCAGGGCCAATCAGACGGTCCAAGGGCCACGCCGGTCAACCGCGCAAGTTCAGCGTATCGCCTTCAGCACCCCGCTGGGCGGCATTTCTTGCGTGCCGTACGTCAGGCAAGCGACAGGTGTGGCGATTCGCGGCAATGGTGGCGAATGGTGGTATAATGCCGCTGGGCTTTATGCCCGCGGACACAGGCCGGAACCCGGCGCGATTATGGCCTTCTCTCCCACCAGCCGAATGGAACTTGGTCATGTCGCCGTGGTGCAGGAAGTGCTCAGCCCCCGCAAGGTTCTGATTCATCACGCCAATTGGGGCGGGCCGGGTATAAGCCGCGGCTCGATCATGGCAGGTGTTTCGGTGGTCGATGTGTCGCTGCGTAATGATTGGTCATCGGTACGGGTGCAGGTCGGGCAGTACCAGGAAAGCTTTGGCAGCATTTATCCGATTCAGGGCTTTATCTATAACCGCCCTGATAGCGGGTATCTCCGCACTGCCGCGACGCCGCGTCCCGGCGGGCCGGTATTGGCCAATGCGCACTCCATCCGTCCGAATGATGTGCGCAACTTCGAAGAACTTGCCCAGGCGCCGGCGCGGTCGCGCTGAACCCGCACTAAAGTTATCATCATTCGGTTTTATCCGGCGCGTCACAAGGCGGTTTCGGCGTAAAGCCCCGCCCGGCGATCACAGCATCCTCACCGAAGCGCGCGCGAAGCGCCTCCATCGCTTTCCAGCGAGCTGCCCGGCGCGGCGCTTCCGGGTCTGCCAGATCGCCGCGATCCGCCTGATCCGCTGGTGCCAAGGGCTGGGCACCGATGCCAATCAGCCGAAACGCCGTGCCATCGGCTTCCTTCTGCAATAGCGGCCTGGCGGCGGTGAAAATCACCTCCGGCAATAGGCTTGGTTCCGCGAGCCGCTGAGACCGGGTCCGCAGCGCGAAATCCGCCGCCTTCAGCTTCAGCACCACGCCGCCCGCCGCCAACCCCTTTTCCTTGAGCCGCCGCGCGAGCTTTTCGCAAAGCCGCCAAAGCGGTACCTCAAGTGCCGCAAGCGCCGAGATATCGGTATCAAACGTCGTCTCGGCGCTGATGCTTTTCGTCTCCCGCACTGGGTTGACCGGGCGGTCATCCTGACCCCGCGCGCGCGCCACCAGCGCCGGCCCGTCCGAGCCAAAGCGCGCCAGCGCCGCGCGCGCATCCAGCGCTGCCAATTGCCCAAGGCGCACAAACCCCGCCGCCGCCAGGCGCTTCGCCATGGCGGGCCCTACGCCGGGCAGGACCGCCACCGATTGTGGGGCAAGCCAACCCGCGGCCTCCCCCAGCCCAATTACCGCAAAGCCCCGCGGCTTGTCGCGTTCGGCGGCGAGCTTCGCCATCAGCCGATTGGCGGCCAGGCCCACCGAAACCGTCACACCCACTTCCCGCTCCACTCCTTGGGCGAAACGCGCCAACACCACAGCGGGGGGCGCGTTGTGCAGCGCCTCGGTCCCGCGCAGATCAAGTACCGCCTCATCAATGGATAGCGGCTGCACGAGGGGAGTGAGCGTTTCCATCAGGCCGCGGATGCGCCCGCCTTCGTGGGCGTATTTGGCGATATCGGGTTTGATCACCACCGCATCGGGGCAGGCAGCGCGCGCCTTGAACATGGGCATGGCGCTGCGCACGCCAGAAAGCCGCGCGATATAGCAACAGGCCGCGACCACGCCACGCGTGCCGCCGCCCACAATCACCGGGCGCGTCGCCAATTCCGGCCGATCACGCTTTTCCACACTGGCATAGAAGGCATCGCAATCAACATGCGCGACGGTCAGCCGAAACAGGTCGGGGTGGGCCACCACGCGCCGTGACCCGCAAGCTGGGCAACGCGTGAAATCCTCGGCCGTGTGATGGAAGCAATCGCGGCAGAGTGCGGGCATGGCTTAACGCCGGCGCCAGGGCAAGAAGCGCCTCATGGCGATTTCCGCGCCAGGCCAAAGCGCGGCGCCAGCAGCCATTCCAGCGTCGCGCGCGATCATGCCCCGTCCCATAGCCGCGCCGCGCCAAAGACGCCCGAGGAATCGCCATGCTTCGCTTGCACCAAGGGCGTGCGCGCCACATCGCCAAAGCCGTGCCGCGCCATCAGCCCCGGCAGATCCTGATAGAGATGCGCCATATTGGACAAGCCACCGCCCAGCACGATCACATCCGGGTCCAGGATATTGGCAATCATCGCCAAGGCGCGCGCCAACCGATTCGCATGCCGCGCCAAAGCCGCTGCCGCGCGCTGATCCCCCGAAGCCGCCCGCGCCGGCAGGCCAGAGGCATCGCGCGCGCCTTGGCCATCGCAATCAGCTGCCAAGGCAGGGCCAGACAGAAAGGTTTCCAGGCAGCCATGCTGGCCGCACCAGCAGCGCAGGCCGGGAAATTCCTTTGGGTTCATCCAGGGCAGGGGCACATGGCCCCATTCGCCGCCGGTGCCATTCGGCCCATCCAGAATCCGCCCGCCCGAGACAATGCCCGCACCA
>CAMCHA010000064.1 GCA_945874515.1 Asaia bogorensis | reverse complement strand
CCTTCAGGCGGCACGGCGGAGAGCCTGGCCGCCATCAGCGCCGATGATCTGCGCGGCCTGCTTGGCCAGCAATTGCGGCGGGACGGGCTGACCATTGCCGCCGCAGGCGCCATCAAGCCAGAAGCACTGGCCGCGCTGATGGATCGGCTTTTCGCGGGGCTGCCCGCGGGCGCCCCCGCAACGCCGGCGGCGCTGCCCGCCTTTACCAGCTTTGGTCAGCGCGTGATCGGCATGGATAGCCCGCAATCTCAGGCGATTTTTGGGCATGACGGGATCGGCGCGCGCGATCCGCAATTCGAAACGGCGCAGATTGTGCTGCGGGTTTTCGGTGGCGGCGGGTTTTCATCGCGGCTCACGGAATCCGTGCGCGTCAAGCGCGGGCTGACCTATGGGATCGGGGTTGGGCTCGATACCGGTTTTGGCGGCGGCGTGCTTGTCGGCAGTGTCGCGAGCGATAATGGCAAGATCGCCGAAGCGCTTAGCGTGACGCGCGATGAATGGGTGCTCATGGCGGCTGATGGGCCGAATGATGCCGAGATGACGGAAGCGATTGCGTTCCTGACCGGGTCGCTCGCGCTGCAATTCACCGATAGCCGACGCATCGCCAATACGCTGATCGCCATGCAGCGCAATGGGCGGCCGATTGATTGGCTGGATGGAAGATCGGACAGGCTGCGCGCCATTACCCGCGATGATGCGGCGCGCATGGCGCGGCGGCTGCTGAAGCCAGAGGCGCTTTCGGTGACAGTGGCGGGTAGGCCGGTGGGGCTGTAGTTTCAAAATCTGGCTGGGCTTGCGCCCGGCGCCAGCTTTGCGCAGGGTGCGTTTCTCTTGCAGGATACCTCGCAGCACCATGCCCGATATTTCGGAACAAACCCTGATCCCCGCGCCGCTTGGCGTGGTTTGGCCCTTGCTGAGCGACCCGGCCGAGGTCGCGGCCTGTATCCCCGGCGCGCAACTGGCACCCTCGACCGGGGATGGGCTCTGGCGCGGTTCCATCAAGGTGAAATTCGGCCCGACTGTTGCTGCCTTTCGCGGTGAAGCGAAGCTTGATTACGACCATGATTCGCATCGCTGCAGCATTGAAGGGCGGGGGATTGATCAGCGCGGGGCATCGCGGGCGCTGGCGAATGGGGAAGTGCTGGCGGCGGCGGAAGGGAATAGCACCAGGCTGACGGTGAATGGCAGCTTCACCGTGACCGGGCCTTTGGAGACTTTCGCCAATGCCGGCGGCGTGCATGTGGCGCGCGCCCTTTTGGCGGAATTCGCGAATAATATGGCGAACCGCGCCATGGCTGCCGCGCCGGCAGCCTCACCCACGGCATCGGACAACGGGGCGGATGCGCCCTCAATGGCGGCGGCACCAGCCACGCCCCCTGCCCCGCCGCCACCGGCGCCGGCGGCGGAGATCAATGCTTTCGGCCTGCTCTGGCGGGCCTTTCTATCCTGGATCAGCAGCCTTTTCGGTAAAGGGAAAAACTAACCATGGCAGCGCCCAAGCTTTCAGACGTTCTGGCAACCGTTTTCGCGCAAGAAGGCTGCGATACGCTTTTCACCCTGATGGGTGACGCGAATATGTATTGGACCGAGGCGATGCAGCGCCAGCCGGGGATGAACGTCATCCACGCCCGGCATGAACATTGCGCTGTCGCGATGGCGGATGCCTATGCGCGCGCCACCGGCAAGGTGGGTGTGGCTTCCACCACCTGCGGGCCGGGCTTCACGCAAATCATGACCGGGCTTGCGATTGCCGCGCGCGCCAATACGCCGATGGTGGTGTTTGCGGGCGATTCGCCCATCGCCGCGCCCTATTACATCCAGCAGATTGATATGGCGCCGCTGACGCAAGCGACAGGCGCGCATCATATCTCAGTAAAAACCATGGATCGCGCCTTGGAAAATGTGCGCGAAGCCTTCCATTTTGCCGCGCTGGAACGCCGGCCGGTCGTGATCAGCATTCCGATGGACCTGCAAAAGCAGGCCTACCCGCATATGGTGGATTACATCCCATCGGCTGATTATCTGCCCGCGGCGCAGCGCCCGCAGCCGGACCCCATACTCGTTGAAAAGCTGGTCGAGCTGATCGCTGCTTCCGAAAAGCCGATCATCATCGCAGGCCGTGGCGCGAAGCTGTCCCAGGCGCGTGAAGCGATTGAAGAAATGGCGGAAGCCATGGGCGCGCTACTCACCACCTCGCTCCAGGCCAAGGGGCTGTTTACCGGCAATCGCTTCGCCATGGATATCTCCGGCGCCTATGCCAGCGATTTCTCGCGCGAACGCTTTGCGGAAGCCGATCTGGTGATCGGGCTTGGCGTTGGACTTGGCGCCTATACGACGGAAAGCGGTTACCTTTATCCAGGCGCGCAGACGGTGCAGATTGATATCGGCCCGCGTGGGCTATGGCAGGGGCTGCGCACGGCGGATTTGCATATTCGCGCCGATGCCAAGGCGGCGGCGGAAGCCGTCACCGCCGCGATCAAGCGCCATGGTGCAGGCGGCAAGCGCTTCCGCAGTGATGAGCTGGCCGCGCTGATTGCTGCCGATGTGCCGGACCGCAAGGAATTCACCATTGCGCCCGGCACGGTTGATCCGCGCAAGGCGATCATGGAATTGGATGCGGTGGTGCCCAAGGATTGGGATGTGGTGATTGGCGGTGGCCATTACCTTGGCTTTGCCATGACCTATCTGAAGGGTCGCGCCGCCGAGCGCTATCATGTGGTGAGCGATTTCGGCGCCATCGGCAATGGCCTGCCGGCGGCGATTGGCGTGGCCGCCGCGCGCAAGGACGGCAAGGTGTTGCTGATTGAAGGCGATGGCAGCTTGCTGATGCATATCCAGGAATTGGAAACCGCGCGCCGGCATGGCACCAAATTCCTGATGGCGATCATCAATGATGGCGGCTATGGCGCGGAGATTCACAAGTTCCGCGCTGGCAATATTGATGCCGGCATTGTCATTCATGGCCGCGGCGATTTGGCCGGTGTGGCCAATGGCTTTGGCGTGCGCGGCCAGACCGTGAGTGCGCTCGGCCAAATGGGCGCGATGTTCGAGGCCCACCAAAGCGGCAATAGCGCCAGCCTTTGGGATGTGCATACGGATGATACGGTGGTGTCCCGCCCCTATCGCCGTATTCATTACGGAGAAGCCTGAATCAAAAAGGGCGCTGTCCCATAAGACAGCGCCCCAAGATTGGCTTCGATCAGCGCCCGCGAAAGACGGGCGCTCTTTTTTCGCGGAAGGCGGCAAGCCCTTCCTGAATATCTTCGCTTTCCTTGCAAAGCCGCGCGCGTTCCGCGCAGGCCGCGACATCCAGCCTGCCATGGCCGATTTCATTCAGCGCCTGCTTCATGCCCTGAATGGCCAGCGGCGCGCCATTGGCGAGCGTGGTCGCCAGGGTGTCCACAGCCGCGTCCAATTCCGCCGGCGCGACCAAATGCGTAAGGTAGCCGATGCGGAGCAATTCCTCAGCCCCCAGCTTTTCTGCCGTCAGGAACAGGCGTTTCGCATTGTTCAGCCCAAGGCGAGAAACATAACGCTCAAGCCCGGTCGGGTAGTAATGCACGCCAAGCCGTGCGGCCGGCATGAACATTTCCATCCCTGTCACGCCAATGCGGAAATCCGCCGCCAGCGCGAAATCCGTGGAACCGCCATAAACGCCGCCCTGCAAGCGGCAAATGGTTGGCATGCGCAGCGCTTCAAACCGGTCCGCCATGGCTTCGAAACTCGGCGCGCGGGCGGCGGCTTCCTTGTCTTCCGCGAAGCCGCCCAAATGAAAGCCAGCGCTGAAGGCCGGGCCACTCGCGGCCAGGATCAGCACGCGGAGCGACGGGTTGGCATCCACCTGTTCCAGATAATCCATGATGCGGATGATATCGCCGGGTTCGACGCGATTGCGGTGGCGGGAGCGATGCAGCCGGATGGTGGCGCGGCTGCCGTCAATTTCCAAGCTGGGCGGATCAAGGCGAGTGTCTTCGGTCATGGCGTTCCTCTCATGCCAGTGCAGTTTCCCAGATTTCAGCGCGCGGCGCCATTGCCGGGGTAGGAAATGAAAAGGGGCAGCCGAAGCCGCCCCTTGATGCTGCGGGAGGCATCACTCCCGTTTATGGAAAAGCCAGATCAGCCATCCACCTTGATGTTGTTGGCCTGGATAACCTGGCGGAATTCTTCCCGATGGCGGTCCAGGAAGGCCGCGAAATCGGCCGTATTGCGATAAAATGGCTGGAAGCCGATTTGCGCAAGCCGAGCCTTGACCTCAGCGGTTGCCATGGCCTTGCCGGTTTCGGCGTCCAAACGTTCAATGATGGGGCGCGGCGTGGCAGCCGGCACCATGTAACCACCGAAGGCGCCGACATCATAACCCTCAACGCCCGGCAGGCGGGCCAGCGGCATCAGATCGGGCTGCAATTCAGTCCCGTCCTTCAGGCTGACGCCAAGTGCCCGCACCGCACCCTGCCGGAACAGGGCCGAGGTCGCGACCAAGGTTTCAATCGCGAAATCCACCTGCCCCGCCGTCACCGCCGTCAGGCCCGGGGCGCTGCCCTGGAAGGGCACATGCAGCGCATCCAGCTTGGCCTTGGACAGGAACATCAGCGTAATCAGATGCGCCGCCGCCCCAATGCCAGAGGTGGCATAGGTGTATTTGCCGGGCTCCGCACGCACTTTGGCGACGAATTCCGCAGCATTCTGCGCCGGGAAATCCTTACGCACGATCAGCACGTAGGGGGAAATGCCAATCTGCGCGACCGGGGCAAAATCCTTGGTCACGTCATAAGGGGTACGCTGCACCAAAGGCGCCGTGGTGAAAGGCCCGGTGGAAGCCGCCAGGATGGTGTAGCCATCGGGCGCGGCCTTCGCCACCAAATCGGTGCCGATCATGCCGCCGGCGCCGGCGCGATTTTCCGGCACAATCGGCTGGCCCCAAGATTCGGCGATCTTGGTCGCGGTGACGCGGGCCATAAGGTCAGTTGCCTGACCGGGCGGCCAGGGCACAACCAGGCGCAACGGGCGTGACGGATAGGCGGCCTGAGCCTGGACGATGGCGGGCGCGGCAAGCCCAGCGGCCAAGCCGCTGGCACCCAGCAATAAGGAACGGCGATCCATAATGAGCGTAGCCTCCTGTTTGGATGGGGCACCGCTAGCCGGTGCCTCTCCCTTGGGACGCTAACTGGATCACAGAAGTGTAAAAAACAAGTGCTACCCAAATGAAAGGCAGTCTTGTCCCCTTAGGCCGCCTTGGCCGGCAGCGATTTCATCGCCGCGCGGAAAGCATCCAGGGTCTGCGCCACATCCGCTGCCGTATGGGCGAGCGACATGTAGAATTTGGCGTCCCCCTTCAGAATGCCGCGGCCACGGAATACGCCGTTCACATGCTTCTGCATCGCCATATCTTGGCGGATGACGCTGCGGTAATCCCGGATATCGCCCGTGGCATAGACCACATCGAATAAGGGCGGTTCACCCACCACCTGGGCGGGGATGCCAGCTTCATGGATCAAGCCCGTCAGGCCTTCCATCAGGCTGCGGCCAGTGGCAAAAATCTGCTCATAGGCGCCCGGTTCGCGCAGCACCGCCATGGTGGCGAGCCCAGCGACTGAGGCCACAGGGTTGCCGGAAAGCGTGCCGATCTGTGTGAGGAAGCGGTCCTCGCCCACCGTCGCGCGGTCAAACTGCGCCATGATATCGGCGCGTCCGCCCAGGGCCGCCAACGGAAATCCGCCGCCGATGATCTTGCCCACGGTGCAGATATCAGGCGTCACGCCATAATATTCCTGCGCGCCGCCATAGGCGAAGCGAAAGCCAGTCACGACCTCATCAAAAATCAGCGGAATGCCAAGCCGCGCGGTGACTTCACGGATCGCTTGCAGGAAGCCGGGCTTGGGCGGGATCAGGCGCTGGAAGGGTTCCATGATCACGCCGCCAATCTCATCATGCCGCGCTTCAATCAGCCGCACCGCCGCTTCAATGTCATTGAAGGGCGCGACCAGCACTTCACCGCGCACACTATCCGGAATGCCCGGCGTATCGGGCACCGCTTCCGGGAAATTGGCGAGCTTTTTGGGGGCGAGGCTCATCAGCCCCCAATCGCTCATGCCATGATAGCCGCCTTCGAACTTCACAATCTTCGGGCGCTGGCGATAGGCGCGCGCAAGCCGCATGGCGTAAAGATCAGCCTCAGACCCGGATGAGACAAAGCGCACCTGCTCCACACAGGGCATGGCGTCCACAATGGCGGCGGCCAGGCGAATGCCATGTTCGTTATTGGCGAAAAAGGTTGTGCCCTTTGGCACCTGCGCCAGCACGGCTTCCGTCACCTTGGGGTGGTTATGGCCGATATACATGGGGCCACTTCCCAACAGGTAATCAATATATTCGCGCCCAGAAACATCCCAGACATGCGCGCCACGGCCTTCGCGCAGAATGATTTCGGCCGGGAAATTGCCGAAATGCCCGCCGGGCAGCGCGCGCTTGGCGAGGGCGTGTAATTCCTGTTCGTCGGCAGATGGCGGGATGCTGGACATGGCGCTGGCTCCGGTTGCGGTCTTGGGCGGAAGGCTAGGATATTATGGCCGCAAATGAAAACAGCCGCGCTGCAGCATTGACCTTCATGGCCTGGGCGCGGCAGAGTCGGTTCATGATTCAGCGCTTTTCTCTGGCGGTTATGGTTAGCCTTGTCGCCTATGGACCGGCCTTGGCGCAGAAGCCGCCGGCGTTGGCGCCTGCCCCAAGCCCAAGCGCGGCGCTGCCCAGCGAAAAACCCCCGCCCCTGCCCCGCCAAGGTGGTGGCGCCCCAGGCACGCAGGCCGATCTACCACGCGACAAGCCGGCGCCGCTGGCGCCTGGTGAACGCGCTGCACGCCGCGCGGTTTCTTCCGGCACTGGTTTTGTAGTCGCGGCGCGGCGGATCATGACCAATCATCACGTGATTGAAGGCTGTACCGAGGTTGCGGCGCGCCTGGCGGATGGTCGGGAATTGCCAGCGCGCGTCCTGACAAGCGATGCGACGCGTGACCTTGCCTTGCTCAGCACCGAAGATGAAGCGGGCCCCATCCTGCCCTTCCGCAGCGCCGGCGCCTATCGCCGCGGAGAAGGTGTGGTGACCTATGGCTTTCCCCTGGCTGGGTTGCTTTCTTCGGGCCCGACGCTGACGACAGGGGAGGTCTCCGCGCTTTCCGGCCTTGCCGATAATCCGCGCCATATTCAGATCAGCGCGCCGGTGCAGCCGGGCAATTCCGGCGGGCCGCTTTTGGATATGCGCGGGCAGGTGATTGGCGTGGTGGTGTCAAAACTCAATGCTGGTCAGATAGCGCGGCAGACCGGCGATATTCCGCAGAATGTGAATTTTGCGGTGAAGCACACGGAAGCTTTGGAGTTCTTGCGGGAACAGAATGTCGCTGTGACACCAGGGCCTGCCAACGACGCTCCGCGCGCCGCTGATGCGGTGGGTGAGGTTGCGCATCCTTCAACGCTGTTTCTGCGCTGCCTGAAGTGACGCTGAGCTAAGCGTCGCGCCATGCCGGCGCATGGCTGCCGAGCGGCATGGCGGGCAAATCCCAGCGCGGCGGTGTGGCCTGCAAGCGCGCAGCATGGCGTGTGGCGCGCATGGGGCCGAAGCCGCTGTCGCTTTCTTCCAGCGCTGCCTCAATTTCCGCAGGCGCCAGCCCCGGCGCGGTGAGGCCCGCTTCCATGCGGCCCAAGCGCTTGATCCATTCCCCCGTGCCGGCGAGCGAAACACACACCAGCCAGGAACCGCCTTCCTCTGCGCGCCGCAACAAGGCAGCCATGGCGCCGAAGGCCAGCAGATAGCCCGACGCATGATCCAAAGCCTGGCAGGGCAAGGGGCGCGGCTTAGCCTCTCCCGCTACAATAGCTTCGGCGTCATTCATGCCATTGGCATTCTGCACGAGTGAATCAAATCCGCGCCGCCCGGCCCAGGGGCCGAGATGGCCATAGGCGGAAAGCGAGACGCAGATGATGCCGGGATTAAGCGCGGCGAGGGCTTCTGGCGCGAAGCCATGCCCGGCAATCGCTCCTGGCCGGTAGCCTTGCAGGAAGATATCGGCGCTGGCGGTCAAAGCACGCAATCGCGCCTGATCATCGGGCGCGCGCAAATCAAGTGATGCGGTTCTTTTGCCGCGTCCGGTATCCATCACCAATTCATCAAAGCTCGGCAAATGCGGCGCGCTGATATGCAAGACATCAGCGCCATGCGCGGCCAATGTGCGGCCCGCCACCGGCCCGGCAATGACGCGCGTGAGGTCAAGTACGCGCAGGCCGCTGAGTGGACGCGCCGCGGCAGGCGGCAAGGGCATGCGCGGCGCATCGCCGATTTTCTCGATCAGCACAGGCGGCAGGCTGGAGGCCGCCTGGCCTTGGGGCGAGGCATCCCATTCGGCGAGGCTGCGCGTCATTGTCACCACAAGGCCTGCTTCCGCTGCCGCTGTTTCGAAATCCGCGGCGCGCCAGGTGCCGAGTGCCGCAGCGACCGCGGCGCGATCATGCGCGACATTACCCAGCAAGCGCAGCACACCATCACGATGGTGCGGGAAATTCGTGTGCAGCCGCACCCAGCGCCCATCGCCACATTGATAGAGCCCCGCAATCGCATCCCAGCGCGCGCCGGCAGGCTGGCCTGCGATGCTGAGCCAATGTTCGGAGCGAAACTCAATCGCAGCATCGCGCATTGCAACGGCAACACCCTGCGCGGCACCACCGCGCCGACGATGGATTTCCGCCGCCGCCAAGCCTGACGCCGCGATGCTGGTTTGCGCCGCGGCATCCACGCGAAAGCTGGAAGGCTGGATGGGTTCAGTGCCGGTCAGGCTGATTTGCGCGCGTGCGGCAGGATCAAGTGCGGCCTGACGCCACAGCGCCGCCAGGATATCGGAAGGGCTTGGGTTCATCACGCCAGCTTTCACCCGTGGCGCCGCGCGGTCCAGTCCCAAACTTGC
The DNA here is from genome assembly GCA_945874515.1 of Asaia bogorensis. Classification (GTDB taxonomy): domain Bacteria; phylum Pseudomonadota; class Alphaproteobacteria; order Acetobacterales; family Acetobacteraceae; genus Neoroseomonas; species Neoroseomonas bogorensis_B. Next base: position 154 of record CAMCHA010000064.1, on the reverse strand, counting down.
AGGCGCACCGGCCAAAGCCCTACCCTTCACCTGCTTGAAAAAGGTTTTCGCATGTCTCCTTTGGCCGGTATCCGGGTCGTCGAAATCGCGCAGAATCTGGCGGGGCCTTTTGCGGGCCAGATCCTCGCCATGCTGGGGGCCGAGGTGATCAAGC
>CAMCHA010000063.1 GCA_945874515.1 Asaia bogorensis | reverse complement strand
CCGTAACGCTTCAAAATATCGCGCATGGCCGGCGCCATATCGGGCCTGGCCAGCGCGAAAGCCACCTGCGCTTCCAGAAAGCCGGCCTTATCGCCGCAATCAAAACGACGACCCTGATAGCGCAGCCCGTGGAAAGGCTGCGTACCGATCAGCTTCGCCATGCCATCGGTCAATTGCACTTCCCCGCCCGCGCCTTTTTCCATGCGCGCCAAATGGCCGATCACTTCGGGCATCAGCACATAGCGGCCAATGATGGTTAGGTTGGAAGGCGCCAGTTCAATCGGCGGCTTTTCGACCAAGCCCTTCACGGAAACCAGCCGACCGCGATCTTCCGCCACATCCAATACGCCGTAGCGGTTCACACGCTCGCGCGGCACTTCCTCAATCGCGACAACGTTGCCGCCGGTTTCGCGATAGGCTTCGGCAAGCTGCGCGGTACAAGATACTTCGCATTGCATCAAATCATCCGGCAATAAAATGGCGAAGGGATCATCGGCAATGAAGGCGCGTGCGCACCAAATGGCATGGCCCAGCCCCATAGGCACTTGCTGACGCACGGACATGATGGAACCAGGCGGCGGCGCATCGGCGCGTAATGCCGCCAATTCTTTTTCCTTGCCGCGGTCTGCCAAAGCGCGTTCCAGCTCATAGGCAATGTCGAAATGATCCACGAGCATTGTCTTGCCTCGGCCGGTGATCAGGCAGATTTGTTCAATGCCTGCGGCACGCGCTTCTTCCACCGCGTATTGAATGAGGGGCTTGTCCACGATGGGCAGCATTTCCTTCGCCATGGTCTTGGTGGCGGGCAGGAAACGCGTGCCAAGCCCGGCAACGGGCAGCACGGCTTTTTTGAGTGGCTTCAACGGCACAGGACGATTCCCCTGGATTGGTCTGTTACATTCTTATGCCGCGAAAGCCGGGCATGATTAAGGCGGGTGCTGGGGCTCAAAAGACCGAAAAGCGCTCTTCCAGAATGCGGCGTTGGGGCACGCCAAGCGCGGCCAGCCCTTCCCGCGCCGCCTGGATCATCGGCCCGGGGCCGCAGAGCAGGAAAACCCAACCCTCCCGCGCGGCCTGCGTGGCTTCGGCCTGGATCAATTCGGGCGTCATCATGCCGGCGAAGTCCGTCCAGCCCGGCGGCGGTTCCTGCAGCACATGGTGCAGATCAAGCTGCAAGCGCTTCGTCAGCGCGGCTAATTCCGCCGCCGCCATGATCTGCCCCTGATGGCGATTGCCATAAACCAGCGTGATGGGGCGGGTTTCGCCGCGCGCCGCGGCAGCGCGCAACAGGGAGAGCATGGGTGCCAGCCCCGCGCCGCCGGCGATCATGAAAATGCCGGGCTCACGCCGGCCTTCCAGGCAAAGCGCGCCATGCGGGCCATCCACAAAGGCGCGCGCACCAATGGGCAGCGCCCCGATCTGGCGCGTAAAATCCCCTGCTTCCTTGATCAGGAAACGCAATGCCGCCCTATCGGAAGGCGCGGAGGCGATGGAGAAAGGATGCTCCCGCACTGAAAAGGCCGAGCAATTCAGCCGCAGCCAAGCGAATTGTCCGGCGCGATAGGCAAGCCCTGCATGGCCATCGGGCGCAATGGTCAGTGACCAAAGCCGATCTCCAACGCTTTCCAGTGCTGCAATGCGCCAAGGGTGGCGCGCCAGGCGCCAGGGCCGCAGCAGATAAACCGCAACCAAGCTGCCCAAAGCCAAGGCCAGCATAAACGCCCAATGGGCCATCAGCGCCGGCGCGGCGGAATAGCGCCCGGCAGAGATGGCGTGATGCAGCGCGAACCCCGCCAGCAGCGCCGCGCCAAATCCATGGCTTACCCGCCACACTTCATAGCGATAAGGCAAATCATCGCGCCTTATGGCCGTGAGTATTAGCAACCCCAGCAGCAACCAGGCCAAAGCACCGGAAATGAGGGAAGCCGCATCCAAGCCCAGCACCAGCGCGCCGGTAGGATCATCCGGGCGCTCAAAAGCCGGGCCGCTTGGGCTGAGATAAAGTAGCGGATGCAGCAGCGCGGCGATTGTCAGGATTTGCGCAAAAATCTGATGCCAGCGCAGGCTGCGATCCATGCCGATGCCAGCGCTGATCACGCGAAACCTGCCAGAGAGCAAAAATTCTAGCAGCAGCGCGGCGGTCGCCATCATGGCGATGGCGCTGGAAGCTTCATCCAGCCAGGGCCGCGCGGGGCCGATCAGCCACCAGCCAAGGGCTACCGGCAGCGCAGCCAGCAGAGCATAGGCGGTGAGGATCACAAGGGCGGGCAGGGCGGGCCACCTTTCAGCATGCGCGCAGCCTAACATTGCCAGCGCGGCACGTCTTGGTTTTGACGCTTGCGCGGTTCGGGCCTTGAATGAGGGGGCACGTGAAGGAAGCCCTGCATGACATTTTCCCTGCTTGGCCGCTGCGCCATTCACTTAAGGTCACGCCATGAAGCTCGCCCCATTATTTGATCCTGCTGATTTTCGTATCGCGCCCGGCATCACGCATGTTTGCGCGGCTGGCGAGACGCCGTTTCTCTGCCAGCATGACGCGGCCTTTGCTAACTATGCCGCAGACAAATCGGATGGCCCTGCTGGGCGGCATCGGCAGGAAGCCATGATGGAGGCAGCTCGCGCCCGTGCGGCGCGGTTGTTTCATGTGGCGCCCGCCGATATCGGCTTTGTGTCTTCGGTCGCCGAGGGCGTTGCCATGGTGGTGGAAAGTCTTGATTGGCGCGCAGGCGATACGGTGCTGGTGGACCCGGATGAATATCCATCAGTCGTTGCGCCAATCACGCTGCAGCGCCAGCCCAAGGTAACTTTGCGCTTCGCCAAGGCCGCGGACCCTGCAAGCTTTGCTGCTGCGATTGATGGCTCCACGCGCATGATCGGCGTCAGCGCGGTTTCCTTCCTGAATGCGGCGCGGCATGATTTGGCGGCGCTACGCGCAGCGGCGGATAGGGTTGGCGCTTTGCTGGTGGTGGATTTCACGCAAGGCGCCGGCTGGATGCCAATCCACGTAGATATCGCGGATTTCGGCTTCTCGGCCTGCTATAAATGGATGTTGGGGTGTACTGGTGTTGCACTCGCTTATTGGAACCCGGCGCGTCAGCCAGGCTGGGTGCCGAGCACGGCGGGGTGGCATTCCATAGCCTCCATGGGGCGGCCGGATTGGTCTGAAACGCCCGCGCTACTGCCAGGCGCTGCGCGCTTCACGCGCGGCAATCCATCGCATCTTGGGCTTTATGTTTTGGAGTCAGCGCTGCGTTATCTGGATGGGTTCACACCGGAAGCGATTGAAGCCCATGTGCAGCGCCTGACGGTGGGGCTGTTGGACCGCCTGCGCGCCGCCGATATTCCTTCTACCACACCGCCCGATCCGCGCTGGCATGGGGCCAGCGTTTGCGCTGAACACCCCAAGGCTGCTGCGATTGTGGAGGGAATGGCGCAGCGCGGCGTGCTCGCCTGGAATGGGCGCGGGCGCATTCGCGTTTCCTTCCATGGCTATAATGGCAGCGACGATATGGACCGCGCCGCCGATGCCCTGATTGCCGAATGGCGTGCCGCCGGTGCAAGCTGACGGCAGAATATTATCAGGAGGAAGCGCCCCATGCGCATGAAAGCCGCCATTCTTTTCGAACAGGGCCTGCCGCGCCCTTATGCGGATACGCGCCCGCTGGTGGTGGAGGAAGTGGAACTCGACCCACCTGGCCCCGGTGAAATCCTGATCGAAGTCGCGGCGGCGGGGCTATGCCATTCCGATCTTTCCACCATTGAAAATCAGCGCCCGCGTCCGCTGCCGATTGTGATCGGCCATGAGGGTGCCGGCATTGTGCGTGAATGCGGGCCAGGCATCACGGATTTGAAGCCTGGTGATCACGTGATCACGGTTTTCGCTTCATCCTGCGGCACCTGTCGCTATTGCGCGCGTGGCCGACCGAATATCTGCCCCAGCGGCAATGCGGCGCGCGCGGCGGGTTCCTTGGTGAGTGGTGCCAAACGCATCCGACGGCTTGATGGTTCCTATGTCAATCATAATAGCGGCCTGTCGCTTTTCGCCCAATTTGCGGTGGTGGCGCGCCGTTCAGCGGTGAAGATTGACAAGGATATTCCGCTGGATGACGCTGCAATCTTCGGCTGCGCGGTGATGACCGGCGCCGGCGCCGTGATCAATACCGCGCGCTTGCAGCCCGGTGAGAATATTGCCGTGGTGGGCCTGGGCGGCGTTGGCATGAATGCGCTTTTCGCCGCCGTGGCATCGGGGGCGGATCGCATCATCGCGATTGATACAAACCCGAAGAAGCTTGAACAGGCCAAGGAATGGGGTGCCACCGATGTCTTCCTGGCCGGCAATGATGATTGCGCGGCAGCGGTGCGCGATGCGACAGATGGCGGCGTGGATACGGTGATCGAAACCGCCGGCACCATCCCTGCCATGCAGCTTGCCATCGCCATTACCGCACGCGGTGGCAGCACCATCAGCGCTGGCTTGCCGAATGTGAATGCTTCGGTGTCTTACCTGCATGCGAATTTGGTGTCGGAGGAAAAGAGCATTCGCGGTTCCTATATGGGATCCTGCGTTGCGGAGCGCGACATTCCGCGCCTGCTTTCGCTTTATCGGCGCGGCAAGATGCCAGTGAATAAGCTTAAAAGCGGCGTGGTGAAGTTGGAAGAAATCAATGAAGGTTTTGACCGGCTATCCGATGGTACCGTGCTGCGGCAGATGCTGAAGCCGAATAGCTAACGATTAAATGTTCCCATCCTTGGCGGGCAGACGGCTGAAAATCGCGGCCCGCCAGGAAATCGGCAAGGCCCCCGCGAAGCGCGCCAGCATATAGGTGGGCCAGGGATAGGCGATGCGCGTCTTGCCGCGCGCAATCCCCGCCAGCGTGCGCCGCGCGGCTTCATCCGCATCCATCAAAAACGGCATGGGGAATTTATTGCGCGCGGTCATGGGCGTGCGGACATAGCCGGGGCAGATCGCGTGCATCCGAATGCCGCGTTTGCGTTCTGTCGCATCCAGCGCTTCCGCCCAGCGCTGCACCGCGGATTTGGTGGCGCAATAGGTGGGCGCACCCGGCGCGGCCACGAAAGCGGCGACGGAGGCCACCACGCCAATGCGCCCGCGCAGCCCATCGGCGCTGGGGGTTTGCGCCGCCATCACTTCCAGCGCAGGCAGGGCAGTATTCAAAACGCCCGTGACATTGGTTTCAAACAGCAGGCGGGTTTGGGCGGTGGGTTCCGTGGTGCCGCCCGTACCGGCGGAAATGCCGGCATTGGCAATCACCAGATCAAGCCGCCTGGCGCCCATGATCCAGCCCGCCATGGCATCGGCATCGCAGACATCCATAACGCGGGGCAGCACTTCGGCGCCACGCGCGCGGCAGGCGGCAGCGGCCTCTTCCAGCCTGGCGGCATCGCGGCCAGAGAGATGCAGCACCACGCCAGGCGCGGCGCAGGCTTCTGCCAGGGCGCGGCCCAGGCCGGATGAGGCGCCGGTAATCAGCACATTTTGCCAAAGCGCTTGCATAACATCTCCTCTGGGGCAAAAACCGCGCATGGCCAAGCTTGCATCCATGACCGGTTTCGCCCGTGCCGATGGCACCTTGCCCGATGGCGCTTCCTTCCTGTGGGAAGTGCGCAGCGTCAATGGGCGGGGGCTTGATTTGCGGCTGCGCCTGCCCAATGGCTTTGACGCGGTGGAACCAGCACTGCGCGATGCGGCAGGGAAGGTCTTCAAGCGCGGTAATATCTCGGCGACGCTGAACATCAAGCGTGAGGAAAAGGCGGGCCCCCGCCTGACTCCGGATCCCGCGGCCCTGGAACAGGCCTTGCGCCTGGCACTCGATCTGGCCGCGCGCATTCCAGGTGCGCCGCCGCCGCGCGCCGAGGCGCTGCTTACCCTGCCCGGTGTGCTGCGCGCTGAAAGCGCGGAGCTGGATGAAGCGGCTGAAGAAGCGCGCCGTGCGGTGGTGACCAAAGGCTTCACTACTGCCCTGCAAGGCTTGGCGAAGTCCCGCGCTGCGGAAGGGGCGCGGTTGGCGGAAATTCTGGGCGTGCTGATTGATGAAATCGCTGGCCTGGTCACGCTGGCGCGCGGCGCAGCCGCGGATCAGCCAGCCCAGCAAAAGGCGCGCTTGCGGGAAAGCCTGGCGGCACTGCTGGAAGGTGAGCGCCGCGTGCCGGAAGAACGCCTGGCCGCCGAGGTTGCGCTGCTTGCCGCCAAATCCGATGTGCGGGAGGAGATTGATCGGCTGAACGCCCATATCGCGGAAGCGCGTGCCTTATTGGCTTCCGGCGATGCGGTGGGGCGGCGGTTGGAGTTTCTCACGCAGGAATTCGTGCGCGAAGCCAATACGCTCTGCAGCAAATCTGCGACTGTGGCGCTGACGCGGCTCGGGCTTGATCTGAAAGCCGCCATTGAACGCCTGCGCGAACAAGCGGCGAATGTGGAGTAAGCGCACATGAAGCGTCGCGGCCTTTGCCTGGTGATTGCGGCACCCCCGGGAGCGGGCAAGACCAGTGTTTCGCGCGCGCTTTTGGAAAGTGAGGCTGATCTGACGCTTTCCGTCAGTGTCACCACCCGCGCCGCGCGCCCTGGTGAGCAAGACGGCGTGCATTATCATTTCCATGACATGGCAGAATATCAGGCGATGATCGCGCGCGGTGATTTGCTGGAACACGCGATGTTTCTGGGCCGCGGCTATGGCACGCCACGCGCGCCAGTCGAAGCCGCTTTGGCCGAAGGGCGCGATGTGCTGTTCGACATTGAATGGCAGGGCCATCGGCAATTGAAGGCCAGCATGCCTGCCGATATCACGAGCATCTTTCTGCTGCCGCCCAGCATGGCGGAATTGGAACGGCGCTTGCGCAATCGCGGCCAGGATAGTGATGCGGAAATCGCCGAGCGCATGGTGGCAGCGCGGGAAGAAATCGCCCATTGGCATGAATTTGACCACGTGCTGATCAATCAGGATTTTCCCGCAACCGTGGCGGCAGCGCGCGCCGTGCTGCATGCCGCACGCAACACGCGTGCACGCCAGCCCGGCATGGCGGATTTCGTCAAAGGCTTGCTTGGCGCGTGAGCATTGTTCTTGGCATTGTTCTGCCGGTCTTTGCCATTATCGCGCTGGGCTATGCCGCTTCGCGCTGGCGCTTTGTGGATGATGGCGGCTTTCGCGGGCTGAATTTCTTCACCTTCTCCATCGCCTCACCTTGCTTGTTGTTCAATGGCGGCACTTCTGGCCATGAAGGTGGCGGGCCGGCAGCATTTGCGTTTTTCATTGCCTCCATGCTGATTTATGGCATTGCGCTATGGCTGGGCCGCGCAAGGTTGCGACAAGGCATTGGTGCAGCGGGGCTATTCGCGCTGAATGCCAGCTTCGGCAATACGGTCATGCTTGGCATTCCCTTGATCACGGCGGCTTTCGGTCAGGCGGGGCTGACCATATTACTTGCCATTCTGGCGCTGCATTCCATGGTGTTGCTGAGTGTCGCAACCGTGGTGGCGGAGATTGGGCTGCATAGCCAGGCGCCGCTGTCGCGCGTGTTGCGCGCCACTTTGCTTGGCGTCCTGCGCCATCCAATTGTGATGGCGGTTTTCCTTGCCTTCGTGTGGCAAGCGCTTGGCATTCCCGTCCCGGCACCAATGCGCCGCGTCTTGGAATTATTGGGCAGCGCCGGGCCGCCGCTGGCATTGTTCTGTCTTGGCGGATCGCTCGCGGGATTTTCTTTGGCTGGTGCGCGGGCGGAGGTTGGCTTTGCCAGCTTCCTAAAGCTTGCGCTAATGCCCGCGCTTGCCTGGGGCGCTTGTCTTGCACTTGGGCTTTCGCCGTTGGAAACGGCGGTGGCGGTGGTGGTCTCAGCGCTGCCCACCGGCGCCAATGCGTTTCTATTGGCGCGGCGCTATGAAACCGGCGTCGGCGCTTCGGGTGCTACGGTGCTGCTTTCAACGCTGATTTCGATAGCAACACTTTCGGTTTTGCTCGCTTACTTCAAAGTCTGATCATTCCGCCGCGGTCATAGCCGCACGCCGCCGCCGCGCCAGCCGCCATTCCTGCCCTATCGCCATCACCGCTGTCAGCAGCATGAAGCCTGCGCTGGTGATGAAGATTAGCCGTGGCTCGCCCGCTTCCAGCAGCCAGCCAAACAGCGGCGGCCCCACCATCCCGCCAATATTGAAGCCGGTGGAGACAATGCCGAACACCGCCCCCGCCTGACCCGGCGGCGCCGCGGCGCGCACCAGCATATCGCGCGAAGGCATGATCATGCCCGTCAGCAATCCGGATGAAATCATGGCTGCTACCAGCGCATAACCCTGGAAAACGCCGTTGCCGATCAGTAGCATGATGGATGCGGCGGCGATGAAACCAAAAGTCGCCACCAGCCCATGGCGCTTGGTCCAATCCGCGATATATCCGCCGATCAGAACGCCAATCGCGCTCGCGAAAAGATAGCCCGTCAAAGCCCCATTCGCGAGTTCCAAGGTCATGCCCTGCGCCACCCAGGCCGCGACGGAAAAGCTGTGAATGCCGCCATTGGCAAGTGCCAGCATGATGAAGAACACCATCATCGCCATCACGGCCGGGGTTAGCAAACGGCGCACGCCACCCGCTCCCGCCGCGCGCTGTGTGGCTGTTGCGGGGCGGGGTTTGGCCGCATCGCGCCGCGCGGCGAATATCAGCGGTATCGCAACCAGCGGGCCAACCAAACCGCCGGCAATCATCGCGGAGGACATGCCGCCGAGCGCCGCAACACCGAGCATAAAGGCGGGCGCAATGGCGCCACCCAAAAAGCCGCAAGCCGTGTGCAAGGAAAAGGCGCGGCCTACACGGCCTTCACTGATATCTGAGCCAAGCACTGCGTAATCTGCCGGGTGATAGACGCTATTGGCGAGCCCAGCCATGGCGACGGCCACCATCAGCATGGGCCAGCTTGGAAACAACCCAAGCAGGATAAAGGCCGAACCGCCTAAAGTAAGCGCTGCCGCCAACATTTTGCGCGGGCCAATGCGGTCCACCACAAAGCCCATCGGCGCCTGGGTGAAGGCAGAGACAATATTGAAGACGGTCAGCGCCAGGCCGAGTTCGATATAGGAAACATCGAGCGATTCCCGCAGCAGCGG
>CAMCHA010000062.1 GCA_945874515.1 Asaia bogorensis | reverse complement strand
TGAGACCTGCGAATATTGTGCAGACTATCGCGAAGCAAGCACCACGACCCACGGGAAGAATATGCAGAAGCCCGCGCGTCGCGACATCGAGAAGCGCCGCGAGGAGCAATCCGCCGAAGATCATCAGTAGCGCGCCGGCCGTCTGCCAGGCGAGAAAGACGCCCGAGCCGAGTGCAACACCGATCAGGAGCAACCGGAAGCCAGTGGGCATGGACGCACCGCCGGCAGCCAACCCATGCTCGCGATTACTTGGCGTTTCGGATGCAGGTAGGCGCGGCATGGGACATTCCCTCTTGTAACGGCATTGTACCCCCGGATTGGGAGGTGTCGCTTCGCGCGAGCTACGCCTCAGGGCGTGCCATCCATTTTGACCTGACGGGAGTTGGGGCCTGCGAGGAAAAGCATGAAGCGCGCCAGTGGGCGCTTAAAAAGAAACAGGTACGCTACGTGAAGCCCGACGATGAGCATGAGGAAGTTCGACAGCCCTTCATGCGCTTCGCCGAGGATACCGTCTTCTTGCTTTCCGCCACGGCCTTCTGTGTCTCGGCGGCGTTCACGGCTGTCGTCGCGCGCATGCGCCTCGGTCACCACGACGCTGGTTGCCAAACCTAGCGTCCTGCCGCGATCCAAGGCGATACCGGTCGCGGTGGCCAGGATAAGGCAGGCGGCAATGCCGGCCAGCAGCGTCTTGCTGATGGCTGGGTGGGTCAACGCATTACCGAGCGTCAGCCCATCAAACTGCGGGTAGAAACGTGACAAGCCCAGTGGCCGAAGACCCGAGAGGGCAGCAACGAGTCGACCCCCTATGATGACCGCGATTGCGTAGCCCAGTATGGCGTGAATTATGCCGAGTTCGCCTGTCAGAAAGGCCGCGATGACCAGAAGGCCGAGAGCGGCGTGATAGGCCCGTAGGCCCTGCATGATAGACATGATAATCCTTGCGCAGCAGTCTGGTGATGCCGCATCGGATCAGGCTAGGCGTAACCACTGGCGGATGTCTTTGATGGATATCAATCTATCAAAGCGAAAGCGTCGTCGCAGCCAGGGTAAAATGTGGCGGCGTAAATATGCGACAGGTCCATCCTGTTCGTCGGAGCAAGGATGATCCCAGGCGTGCCGGCTGCTGGCGCTGGAATCTTTTTTGGTGGCGGTAAGCTCTCGGTGTTAATGCCGCGCGGGCGGACCGGTGCGACGCAGACATGGGTTCTGGCTTGCAAAGGCACGCAGTGCGGGCGGTAATGGCGCGATGTTATCGGCTGCGGCCATCTGAGCCCTTCCCTGGCTAGACCAGCGTGCCGGTGCGAGATCTGGGTCATCAAAGCGGCCATGAATACGGACAGGAACATCCAAGGCAAAGGAACTGGTTGTATCTTCCTGGCTCCCAACCAATAGATCCATGGTGTGGTTATTGATATCAAACCGCCCTGACCCCGCGATTGTTCCTGTTGCGGCGCGGATACGCAACGGCGCAATCTGTCCCACCCCGGCACGCATATCCAAAACCCCCAAAAGGCAATTAAGTGGCGCATTACCATCTGCCCTACGAAACGCAGCGCGTAGATCGGTGGAGCCTAATTCGATAACGCGTTTTTCAACGCTGCCCCCCAGCATGGAAATGACAGCGGAAATCCGCGCCTGGTGCGCGGCTGTATTCACCGTGCGGCCTTCAGCGGAAACCGCCAATCGTCCATTGATGCGCCCATTCAGTGGCATTGCCGTCACACCAAAGCCACGCCCCAGCGCATCAATATCTGCGTTATGCATTGCCACATCAGCGGTGATACGCGTGCCAGTCGGAATTGTTTGAGCATGCGCCTGTGCTGAGATCTGGGCACCAAAAGTTGAAAGCGAGAGTTCAGTTACATCAACCTTGTTTGCAGCGAGCACGCCGGCAAAGTGGCTATTGGTCACGCGTATCTTCGCATAGGTCAATTCCTGCACAGTGAAACGAGCATCAATAACGGGGTCCTGTTTTGGGTCTAATGCAAGGGTAATGTCAGCATGCTTTTCGGCAGCCCCTGGCGGCGGCGCGCCTGCGATGATTCGATTTAAATTTAGGCGCGTAAAAGCAAGGTCCACCCGGATATGATCTGGCTTGCCATGATCGCCCTCCACAAGATGCAGAATGGCGCCCTTGAAAGCCTCGTGGTTTATCTTGCCCGAAATGTCGGAAAGCTTCCAGTCATTGTTGGCATGTTCAAATTTCCCGGTGAGTTCAATATCGAGGTTTAAATTGAGAGCCTCACCAGCAAGCGCTCCAAACACATCCGGCGTCGGAGCATGTAATCTCAGCTCTCCCGCGACGCCTTCGAAATTCAGCGGATCAGTCATCGTGCCTTGAAAAGCCATGGATGTGTGGCCTGAATTCAAGTGCAGTCTTACTGGAAAGGGCTGCGGTGCGCGACGCAGCGCATCGAAACTATCCAGATCTCCATTCAGCGTTGCCGCAAGACCATTGTAGGAACCCATCACATTCATCCGCACAGGCGTATTGGCAGAATCACTGGTCACCTGGGCTTGGTCAATTCTCGTATGCAGAAAATTACCGCTCGTTGTACGAATGATAATTTCGCTGTCTTTCATTTGAAAATCGAGAACAGTTGGCACTCCTCGATAGTCAGGCGGATTGCCGCTAGATGGTGCGGGAGACCTTTCTCCAAACCGCCAATTCTTGTGGCCATGAATTTTTTCCAGCCTTAGCGTCACGCCTTCAACGACGAGGCTTCGAACAAGCGGCGTGGCAGCAAAGAGCAACGACCAAGAATCAATTTCTGCCTGCAAATTTCTCAGACTGAGCATATCCGCATGGCTACCGGACTCTAAATTCGCAAGTGTTACGCCCCGTAATTCAACGCCAATCCAGCGCCCAGGGCTTACCCGTAGACTGGCAATTTCGACTTTACGGCCCAGTTTTTCGCCTATTCTCTGCGCGACGAATGAGCCAAAATCTCCGTTCTTCACGAAGAAGAAAGCGCCAATCCCTACTGCAATTAGCAAGATGGCAATCAGGGCTTGGATGATCAAAAAACGGCGAAACAAGATTAAACCCTCAGTCCGGATAATTGGTTGGCCGATATCATTCGCTGTACCTCCTTACTTCACATCAAACACGTAAATATTCCGCGCGGCATGGGGGCTAACCAGCCCATCGGCAACAACGCGCTTAAATCAAGTTTAGTTCACGATCTTTTGAAACGCCAAGTTTTTTTGGAAAACAAGAAAATCCTCCAGCCCATCACCAAGCTGGTGCTCCAAATACCCAATGTCGAATACCATCTAAGGGCAGCACGTCAAATACTCCGTACCTCAAACCGCCAGTTTGGTCTCATAGAGGCTGACGCCAGACATTCGGGGTCAAAGTTCCGGCAGGCAGGAAAAATATAATTCAATCAGGGCCCTATATAGAATCCCTGGCGGAGAGGGTGGGATTCGAACCCACGGTACAGTTGCCCGTACTTCGGTTTTCGAGACCGACCCGTTCGACCGCTCCGGCACCTCTCCAGCGTATTGGGGAAGCGGGCCTCCCCTCGAACGATTTCGCCCCTATAATTGCCTCCGCGCCCGGACGCAATCGCTAGCGTTGACGTCGGGGGCCCGCCCGTCTATATGCCCGCCTCTTCCGGCCCGGCGCTCCGCGCCCGGGGCGGGCGGTCTTTGCCATCGGTAAAAGCCGGCCAGTCACGCTTTTGAAAGAGTTTCGGGGCATCCCCATGACCTATGCAGTAATCCGCACCGGCGGGAAACAATATCGCGTCACGCCAGACGCCGTGCTCACCGTTGAACGGCTTGATGCCGAACCGGGGGCCACGGTGACGCTGCATGATGTGCTCGCCATCGCGACCGAAGCGGGGCTTTCCATTGGCGCGCCGACCGTGCCTGGCGCCAGCGTCACGGCGACCGTGGTGGAACAGAATCGCGGCGATCGCATTCTGATCTTCAAGAAGCGCCGCCGCCAGAATAGCCGCCGCAAGAATGGCCATCGCCAGCACCAGACCGTGCTGCGCATTGCCTCCATCAACGCAGCCTGATCGGAAAGGAACCAAGCCATGGCACATAAGAAAGCAGGCGGTTCATCGCGCAATGGTCGCGATTCCGCGGGTAAGCGCCTCGGCGTGAAGCTGTTCGGTGGACAGACCGTGAATGCAGGCTCCATCATCGTGACCCAGCGCGGCACGAAGATGATCCCGGGCACCAATGTCTATGCCGGCCGTCAGCACAGCCTGCATGCCGCCGTTGATGGTCGCGTGGTGTTTGAACGCAAGGGTGAAGACCGCGTGCATGTTAACGTGCAACCGCTGCCGTTGGCGGCGGAATAACCCTAACTTTCAACCTATCCCTGAAAGCGAGGGTCCCTTGGGGCCCTCGTTTTGTTTTTGGGGCCGTGATGCCCCACGGATTGACCCATGAAGTTCCTTGATGAGGCGAAAATCTGGGTAAAGGCCGGCGATGGCGGCGATGGTATCATCGCGTTCCGGCGCGAAAAATTCATCGAATTCGGCGGCCCGGATGGCGGCAATGGCGGCAAGGGCGGCAATGTGAGTGCCGAAGCAGTGGCTGGCCTGAATACGCTGATTGATTTCCGCTACGCCCAGCATTTCAAGGCGCGCAAGGGCGGCAATGGTGCGGGGTCTGACCGTACCGGCGCGGCCAGCGACGAAGTGGTGCTGAAATTGCCCGTGGGCACGCAGATTTTCGCCGATGACCGGGAAACCATGATCGCGGACCTGGATAAGCTCGGCAAGCGCGTCGTGCTGGCCCGCGGCGGCGATGGCGGCTTTGGGAATGCGAATTACAAAACCTCGACCAATCGCGCGCCACGCCGCGCTGATAAGGGCTGGCCGGGGGAAGAACGCTGGCTGTGGCTGCGCCTGAAGCTGATTGCCGACGCCGGGCTGGTGGGCCTGCCCAATGCCGGCAAATCCACCTTCTTGGCTGCGGTTTCTGCGGCTCGTCCGAAGATTGCGGATTATCCCTTTACCACGCTCCACCCGCAGCTTGGCGTGGTGCGCCTGAACGCGACCGAAGAATTTGTACTCGCTGATCTGCCTGGCCTGATTGAAGGGGCGGCGGAAGGGGCGGGGCTTGGCACGCGCTTTCTGGGCCATGTGGAACGCTGCAAGGTGCTGCTCCATTTGGTGGATGGCTCGGCGGCTGATCCTGCCAGCGCCTATCGCACCATTCGCCGCGAATTGGCCGAGTATGGCCATGGGCTGGAAGAGCGCCCGGAATTGGTGGCGCTCAACAAGGCTGATGCCATGACGCCACAGGCACGCACGGCACGCGTCAAGGCGCTTTCCCGCGCGGCGGGCAAGCCTGTCATGCTAATCAGTGGCGCGAGTGGTGAGGGCGTGCCGGAATTGCTCCGCGCGCTCGCTGACATGATTGCGGCGGCGCGCTGACAGGCTCGGCTTTCGCGTGGTAAGCGCCATTCCATGATCAATCCGGCACAGCCCCGCTTCAAGGATGCCAAGCGCATTGTCGTGAAGATCGGCTCCGCGCTGGTGGTGGATGATGCCACCGCCGCGCCGCGTGCGGCCTGGCTTGCCTCGGTCGCTGCCGACATCGCGGCGTTGCGGGCGCGTGGCGCTGAAGTGGTGGTGGTGTCTTCCGGCGCGATTGCTCTCGCGCGGAAGGCGCTTGGCCTGACACGGCGGCGGCTTCGGCTGGAAGAAAAACAGGCGGCTGCGGCGGTGGGGCAGATTCGGCTCGCGGGCGCCTGGCAAGAAGCGCTGGCGGCGCATGGGTTGAATGCAGCGCAATTGCTGCTGACGCTGGAAGATTCGGAAGATCGCCGGCGCTATCTGAATGCGCGCGCGACGCTTGCCACGCTGCTGAGCCTTGGCTGCGTGCCGGTGATCAATGAAAATGACACGGTGGCAACGGCTGAAATTCGCTTCGGTGACAATGATCGCTTGGCGGCCCGTGTGGCCGAGATGATTCAAGCCGATGCGCTGCTGCTGCTGTCAGACATTGATGGTCTTTACACGGCTGATCCGCGCAAGGACCCGAACGCGCAGCATTTGCCCGTGGTGGAACGCCTGACGGATGAGATCATGGCCATGGGTGGCGAACCGCCGCCTGGCTATTCCTCGGGCGGGATGCGCACCAAGCTGATTGCCGCGCGCATTGCAACCGGCGCAGGCACGGCCATGGCTATTGCGCTCGGCCAGCGCGACCATCCGCTGCGGGTCCTGGAAGAAGGGGCGCGCTGCACCTGGTTTCTGCCGCTGCCGGAAGGCCGCAGCGCGCGCAAGCGCTGGATCGCGGGCAGCCTTGCGCCGCTTGGTGTGCTGGTGGTGGATGCAGGCGCGGCACGTGCGCTGAAGCGCGGATCATCGCTGCTGCCCGCTGGTGTACGCGCCGTGGAGGGCGAGTTTTCGCGCGGTGATCCCGTGAGTGTGCGGGATGCCGAAGGTGTTGAAGTGGCGCGCGGGCTTTCCGCCTATGATGCCGAAGCAGCGCGGCTGATTGCCGGGCATCGCAGTGAAGCTTTGGAAGAAATTCTCGGCTGGCGCGGGCGGGATGAGATCATCCACCGTGACGATATGGTGCTGCTGTAACAGGCGCCTCGGGCGCTATACGCGCCGCAGGCTTCATGGCAGCCTTGGTCCTGAGCGCGGCGTAAGACGCGCCGATGAAGGGCAGGAAACGGCATGAAGGAAATACGCCTTCTCTCCACCAGTGCGATTCTGGGTTACGGCTTTCCGGAAGCGAGCCTTCAGGCCGGCATGGCGCGCGTGCCGCATGTGATTGGCGTTGATGGCGGCAGTGTTGACCCTGGCCCCTATTACCTTGGCGCTGGCGTGCCGTTTTGTTCTGTCATGGCGATCCGGCGTGATTTGCGCCTGATGCTGCGTGCCGCGATTGCAGCGCGCATTCCGCTGATGATTGGCACCTCGGGTGGTGCAGGTGGCGCGCCGCATTTGGAACTCACTGCGCGGCTAGTACGCGAAATTGCTGCCGAAGAAGGCTTGCATTTCCGCCTGGCGCTGATTGAAGCAGAACCGCCGAGGGCCGAATTGCAGCGCCGCCTGGCGGCAGGGCGCATCCGCCCGCTTGGTAAGCAGCCCCCTTTGACGGCCGAGGCTTTGGGCCGCGCCAGCCGCGTGGTGGGCATGATGGGGCCTGAGCCCTTCATGGAGGCTTTGGATAATGGCGCGCAGGTGATCCTTGCTGGCCGCGCGAGTGATCCCGCGCCCTGGGCCGCCGCGGCCATTCGCGCGCAATTGCCGCCCGCCCCTGCCTGGTATGCCGGCAAGATGCTGGAATGTGGTGCGACCCCTTCCATCCCCAAGGGCCATGATTGCCTGCTGGTGACCGTGCGCGAAGATGGCGTTGAATGCGAACCGATGAACCCGATCCGGCGCTGCACGCCGCTTTCGATTGCCAATCACTCGCTCCATGAAAACAGCAGCCCCATTCATCACATTGAACCAGGCGGCATGCTGGATACATCCGATTGCCGCTTTGATGCTTTGAGCGATCGTGCCGTGCGGATTTCCGGCATGCGCTGGACCCCGGCTTCGCAATACACGGTGAAGCTGGAAGGCGTGGAAATGGCGGGCTATCGCACCATTTCCATCTGCGGCACGCGGGACCCGCTGCTGATCGCGCGCCTGCCGCTATTCCTGGAAGAAGTGCGCGGCATCGTGCGGGAAAAGGCGCAGGCTTTTGGGGTGGTGCAGGAAAGCTATACCCTCACCATTCGCACCTATGGTCTGGATGGCGTGATGGGCGCGCGTGAACCGGTGCGCGACGTCGCCGGGCACGAAGTGGGCTTTGTGATTGAGGTGATTGCCGATACGCAGGAAATCGCCGCCGCTGTGCTTGGCATTGCGCGCACCAATATGCTGCATACGGATTTCCCGGGCCGGCTTTGCCGCGAAGGCAATATGGCCTTTCCTTTCTCGCCTTCCGATATTCCTGTGGGCCCGGTCTATCGCTTCAGCATTTATCACGTGCTGGAGTTGGATAACCCACGTGAGATTTTCCCGATTTCTTATGAGGAGGTTTGAGGTAGCAAATGGCTCGCATCCGTGATTTGGCGCGAATCTGCAAAAGCAAGAATGCGGGGCCTTTCGATCTGACGATTGATATCGTGTTCGACGATAGCGCGCTGTATCGGAAAGTGCGAGCTTCTGGCGTGATCACCGAAGCCTTGTTTGCGCGGCTTTACGGTGTGGCGGCGGAAGATGTGCTGCTCACACCCTATGATGCCGCCATGGCGATCAAGGCGACATTCCCGCGCCTGGTGCCCGCAGGTGGCATTGGCGATACGGATGTTTATGGCTGCCAACAGCATGCGCCGCTGCTTGATGTTGATATTCCTGTCTGATCTGAAGGGGCCTTTCTGATGCCGAACGCCAATCGCCAAATGACCATGGTCGCCTTTTTGCAGGCGCAGAATTGTTCAAACCTGCCCGGTTCCTGGCGTCACCCCGCTTCCATGAGTGATTTTCTGACGCCTGATTACTACCAGCGCATTGCGCGCATTCTGGAAGATGGCAAATTCCACATGGCTTTCTTTGATGATCGGCTGGCGATGCCCGACATCTATGCGAATGATTTCCGCAATACGGTGGCGCATGGCGTTCGCGCGGTGAAGCTTGATCCGCTGACCATTGTGATGATGATGGCCGCCGCCACCAAGCGCATTGGGCTCGGAGCTACCTATTCCACCACTTATTACGAACCCTATCACGTCGCGCGGCTTTTCGCGACCGCTGATCTCATGACGCATGGGCGCGTAGCGTGGAATATCGTGACGTCCCTGAATAATAGTGAGGCGCTGAATTTCGGCCACAGCGAACATCTGGAGCACGATCTGCGTTACGATCGCGCGGATGAATTCATGGAAGTGGTGATGGGCCATTGGGGCGCCTGGGATGATGATGCGCTGATTGTGGACAAGGAATCAGGCGCTTTCGCCAAGCCCGATGGGGTGCGGCGGCTGGATCATCAGGGAAAGTATTTCAAATCGCGCGGGCCGTTCACCGTGCCGCGTTCACCGCAGGGGCATCCGGTTTTGCTGCAAGCCGGCCAAAGCGGCCGAGGCCGCAGCTTTGCCGCGCGTTGGGGTGAGGCTGTTTTCGTGATCTATCCCAATCTGGAAAATGGCAAGAAACAATATCGCGAATTCCGCGCGGCGGTCGCCGCTGAAGGGCGCGATCCAGACAGTGTGAAAATTCTGCCCGCCTGCTATGTCATTCCTGCCGAAAGCGC